>JBDUBN010000169.1:0-6045 GCA_040004085.1 Novosphingobium sp. | reverse complement strand
GCGCCCGGTTGTGGATATTTTTTGTGAAGCATTAAATTCACTGGATTAATTTGCTGGCAATGCTAACAGTGGCTTAGAACATAATGTCGCAATTCCCCCTTCAAGGGTTGCAAAAATCAGCGTCGGATTTTTCCGGCGCTTTTTTTGCGCGTTTTCGTTTGACACCTGCGCCCGGCCCCGCAAGCGAGCGCAAATGAACCCCATCCGCTCTCATGCTCGCATTCTTTCCGCTGCGCTGGTTGGCACGGCGGTCGAATTTTATGACTTCTACGTTTACGCCACAGCGGCGGCGCTTGTGTTTGGGCCGCTGTTCTTCCCGGAGCATACCGCGGCAACGCAATTGGCGCTGTCGTTCCTGACCTTTGGTATTGCCTTTGTCGCTCGGCCCCTTGGAGCCGTGGCTTTCGGTCATTTTGGTGACCGCGTGGGCCGCAAATCTACTTTGGTGGCATCGCTGCTGGTGATGGGAGGATCGACGCTCGCCATCGCTTTCCTGCCGACATACCAGATGGCGAGCGGCTGGGGGGCGGGTTGGCTGGCTCCGGCATTGCTGTGCCTGATGCGCTTTGGGCAGGGCTTCGGACTTGGCGGAGAATGGGGCGGGGCGGCGCTGCTGGCGGTTGAGAACGCTCCGAAAGGCTGGGAGGCCCGCTTTGGCGCGGCCCCGCAATTGGGTGCTCCGGTTGGTTTTCTGGCGGCAAACGGCCTGTTCCTGCTGCTTGGACTAGGCCTGAGCGACGCGGACTTTCGCAGTTGGGGGTGGCGGATACCATTCCTGCTGAGCTCAATACTGGTCGGAATTGGCTTGTGGGTGAGGCTGCGAATCAGCGAGACGCCGCAGTTTAGTGAGGCATTGGCGCACGAACCGCCGCCTGCCGTGCCCGTGGCGCGGCTGTTCTCACGCCACCCCGGCGCGGTGCTGGCGGGAAGTGCGGGGGCGATTGCCTGCTTTGCGATCTTCTATCTGGCGACCGCTTTTGCTCTGGCCCAAGGCACCGCCAAGCTGGGCTATGCGCGTGAGCAGTTCCTGGGCGTACAACTGGCCGCGAACTGCTTTCTGGCCTTGGGCATTGTCGTTGCGGCGACGCATGCAGACAAGGGAAGCATCGGGCGGACGATGGTCATCGGCTCGCTCGCGACCATCCTGCTTGGGTTCGTGTTCGGCCCCGGTCTGGCGAGCGGGTCGCTGTGGCTGGTGTTCGCGACACTGTCCGCCGCGCTGTTTGTCATGGGGTTTGTCTATGGCCCGCTCGGCGGCTGGCTGCCCACGCTGTTTCCGCCGTTGGTGCGCTATTCAGGGGTGTCGGTGGCGTTCAACACCGGCGGGATTATCGGCGGCGCGCTGACGCCCTATGCGGCGCAGGCGATGGCAGGTGCGGGGCACGAAAAGCTCGTCGGGCTGCTGATTTCAGCCGCTGGCGTGCTGACCCTGATCGGCGTCAGGATGGCTCGTCAGGAGCGGGAAGGTCCGGTTCGCTTGGTTCAGGTTCAGACGGCGCAAGTTTCAGCAGAGTAATCCGCGCCTTACCGACCTTGCGATCCGATTCGACCACAAACCCGCGCGGTTTGGGCAGTTCATTGACCATGGTTTCAAGACTGATCCAGGTCGCCTCGCCAATCCAGCCGAGCCGCGCCAGCTTTTCCAGCGCGACTTCGCCCGCCCCGGTGGCATAGGGCGGGTCGAGCATGATCAGGTCGAGCGGTGACTTGGCGACGCCAAGTCCGAGAACCGATCCCGCGCGGACGTCGCTTTCACCGGTCGCCTGAAGATTGGCCAGATTCTGGCGAATCGCCCGGATTGCGGCGGCGTCCTGCTCAACGAACAGACAGTGCCCCGCGCCGCGTGACAAAGCTTCAATGCCCAGCGCGCCCGACCCGGCGAACAGGTCAGCCACTTTCAAACCTTCAAAACTGCCGAGACGGCTGACCAGCATGGAAAACAGCGTTTCGCGCGTGCGGTCTGCCGTCGGCCGAGTCGCATCGCCTGCGGGCAGGGCGAGTTTACGCCCGCGCCATTTGCCTGAAATTATCCGCAAGCTCATCTGTTCGGCCTAAATCCACCGGGTTTGGATCCACTGGGCTTGCCGCGTCCACCGGCTGGGCCCTTGGTCGGACGACCTGTTGGACGGTCCGAGGAATTGTCCCGGCGGTCGTCCGATCGTCCGCGACCCGGACCTTTTGGCCGATCAAGCAAGGGTTCGCCCTTGTCCGTATCAGGGCGATTGCTGCGCGGAGCGGCGGGCCGAGGCTTACGCTGTTCGTTGATGCTGAACCGGCCTTGCGGTTCGACGCGTGCCGGACGGCCAAAACTGGAAGCAGAGCCGGTGTCTGGCGGACGTGACGGATCGGGCTTGCGCCGGGCCGGAACGCCGGGCCGCTTTACGGGACGAATCGGTGCTTCGTCGGTTACCACGACAGGCGCGGCTGGCTTGGCCGGGGCATATGTCGAAGGCGCGAGTTTCAGGCCCTTGGCGAAGCGGTCAACGTCGGCCTGGCGCAATTCCACGACCATGCCGCGCGGCAGGTCGCCCAGTTCGAACGGGCCGTAGGACACGCGCAGCAAGCGGCTTACCTGCAGGCCAAGGTGTTCCAGCACGCGCCGGACTTCGCGGTTCTTGCCTTCGGTCAGCACGACTTCGATCCACTGATTGCGCCCGGTGCTGCGCTCCATATTGGCGTTGATAGGTCCGTAACGGACGCCCTCAATCTCGATGCCCTGCATCAGTTCTTCAAGCTGTGCCTGCGTGATCGGGCCAAAGGTGCGGGCGCGATAGGTGCGCGGGATGCCGCTGGATGGCAGTTCCATGGCCCGCTTCAACTCGCCGTCATTGGTCAGCAGCAGCAGCCCTTCGGTGTTAAGATCGAGCCGCCCGACCGGCATCAGACGCGGACTGCCCGGCGGCAACGAGTTACGCAGCGCGGTATAGATCGTCGGCCGTCCGGCAGCGTCGCGCTCAGCGGTGATCAACCCGGCGGGCTTGTGAAAAGCAAACAGGCGCGGGGCTTCTGGGGCTTTGACGGGAACATCGTCCACGGTCACGCCGCGCAGGCTGGTGAGCAATGTGGCGGGCGTGGTGACGACCTGATCGCCGATTTTTATCCGGCCAGCCTCGATCATCCGCTCAATCTCGCGCCGACTGGCCACGCCGGCACGGGCCAGCAGCTTGGCTATGCGGTCACCGGAGCGGTCATCAATCGCGGCGTCAGTATTGGCTTCATCTTTGGACATGTCGCGGGCCTTAGACCTGCAGATGGCAGGCGTCAAAATTAACCCCTCGCTTCGTCAGATTTGCGGGGACTCGGGGCGCTACCCGCTGGCCTTAATGTAAATCCGCGCTAGGTTGCGCCGTCCATAAGGAAGGGATCGCATGGCCACCACTGCTGCTCCGGCGCCGCGCCCCAAGGGGTTCAGGCTGCTGATGATCGCGCTGCAGAAGCGCAAGTCGGCGTGCATGCTGGGCTTCGGTTTCTCGTCCGGGCTGCCTTATGCCCTGCTGATCGGCACGCTGAACGCATGGCTGGGCGAAGTGGGCGTAACCTTGGCGACGATCGGCGTGCTGTCGTGGATTGGCTTGTCGTACTCGTTTAAATTCCTGTGGTCGCCGCTGGTGGACCGGTTCCATCTGCCGCTGCTGGATCGGCTGGGGCGGCGCAAGAGCTGGATTCTGCTGTGCCAGATCGTATTGGTAATCGGCTTTGGCGGGCTGGCCGCGACGGATCCGGTCCATGCGATCGGCACCTTCGCGCTGTTCGCTTTCCTGTCGGCACTAGCGTCGGCGACTCAAGACGTGGCGGTGGATGCGTGGCGGATCGACGTGGCGGATGCGGAAACGCCGGTGGAACTGCTCTCGGCGATCTATCAGTTCGGCTATCGCATCGCCTCGATCATCGGCGGTGCGCTGGCGCTGGTGCTGGCGGCGCGGATGAGTTGGGGTTCGGTCTATCTGCTGATGGCCGGGCTGGTCGTGCTGATGTCATTCGTTACCCTGCGAGCGCCCGATACCGAGCGGCCTGAGCGTGAGATGCTTCACAAGGCGTTGGCACAACCGGGCGCACTGACTCCTCAGGTTCGGGCCGTGGCGTTGGCAATCGTCGGGGTCAGTTGGGCTTGGGCGATCTTCACCATCCTGCACTTCATGGCCGGGATGCTGGCGGAAGCGCCGCCGGGCACGGTCAAGCCCTCGGTTGCGGATTTTACCAAGCACTATGGCCCGTGGATCATCGTTGCGACAGTGCTGGTGCCGCTGATCGTGGCGGCGCTGGCCAACTGGCTGAAAGCGCGCGGTAGTGCGGTACTGACTTCGCCCGACACCCGCACATCGCCGCTGCGCACCGCCGGCAATCACCTTTACGTCGCGCTGGTAGCGCCGCTGGCCGAACTGACCGAGCGGCTGCGCTGGGGCGTCCTGATCGTGATCGGCATGATCCTGACCTACACGCTGTGCTATAATATCTGGTCGAGTTTCGCCTTTCCGTTCTACCTGCAGGAACTGAAATATACCAAGGACGAGGTCGCCTTTGCCTCCAAGGTGTTCGGCATTTTCATGACCATGATCGGCATCAGCCTGGGCGGCTATATGTTCGTCCGGCTGGGCAGGATGCCGACGATTCTGGTCGGTGCGATCCTGCCGATTTTCGGCAATTTTGTGTATGCTGATCTGGCCGAGGGCGGGGCGCATCTCGATCTCGTGTCCAGCGCGCTGGGCTTCAAGGCGCTACTCGGTCTGTTCGGATTTGATGAGCGGATGGTGCGCCTGTTGATGGCGATCAGTCTGGAAAACGTCTCCACCGGCATCGCTGGCGCGGCGTTTGTCGCTTACCTTTCCGGCATCGTCAGCAAGAACTACACGGCGGTGCAATATGCGCTGCTGTCGTCGCTGACGTTCCTGATCGGATCGCTGGGGCGCGGGATTGCTGGTGAGGCGTTTGATACGTACGGCTATGCCCCGGTGTTCCGCTGGACGGCGGCGGCGGGCTTGGCGGCGGTGGTGTTCGTGCTGCTGGAGTGGGCGAGAGTGAGCCGGGAGAAGCGCGTGGACCTCCAAACGGACTGATTTTGAATCGCTATTGGGGTATTTCGTCGTTTAGTCGCAGCACTTCGCCCGCAAGGTAAAGCGAACCGGCGATCAATATGTCGCCCTGCGGAGCCAGCGCCGCCAGCGCCTCGGCCACGGTGGTAAAGCTGCGCACGGGCAGATCGCTGTGCGCGGCGAAGGCGGCGGGCGGATGGGCTTCGTGCCCCGGTGCGGGAACGACTGACAGGCTCGCCAACTTGCCCGCCAGCGGCGCGACAATCGCCGCCGGGTCTTTGTTGGCCAACATGCCGATTATCAAGTGCAAAGGTTGCGCGCGTGCTTCGACAAGCTCAGCGTGAGCGGGGTTTATTTTTAATCCAATTTTCAAAACCCGCTCAGCCTGAGCCTGTCGAAGGCCGCGCGCAGCATCAGTCTCAAAGAACAGCGCAATCGCCAGCCCCGCGTCGGGATTATGCCCACCATCCAGCCACACTTTGCGGCCCGGAACCAGCGCAGTCAGCGGGCCTTTACCCAGCAACTGCAACCGCGCAGGCCAGCGAGCTGAGCGGATTCCCGCCGCCATGGCCTCTGGCGTAACTGTGAGGGCATTTTGATGGCGCAGCATGGCGACGGCCAGTGCGGCGTTGTCGGCCTGATGAGTCCCGGCAAGTGCGGGCAGCGGCAGGGTCAATTCGCCAGTAGCATCGCGGTAAACAATCTGTTCCTCAACCGTGGCCCACCAGTCGCGACCGCGCATCACCAACTGCGCATGGTGCGCGGCGGAGGTTCGGGCAACTTCTGCGGCGGCGTGATCGGGATAGGCCTGCGTCACGAGCGCCACTCTGGGCCGGGCGATGCTGGCTTTTTCAAAGGCGATGCGAGCCAGCGGATCTGGCGGCGTTCCTTCTTCGGGGCGAAGCAAAAACGCCTCATGATCAATTCCCAGCGTGGCGATGCCGCATACCGCCGGGGTTTCCAGCACGTTGGTCGCGTCAAATCGTCCACCCAGCCCGACCTCGATCACGCAGGC
>JBDUBN010000575.1:0-1826 GCA_040004085.1 Novosphingobium sp. | reverse complement strand
CTCATGGCTCATGTCGATTGCGATAAACGCGGCGTCGTCTACTGTAATCGAAAGCTTTTCTTCTGGCGTCACCAGCCAGTGCTGTCCGTCTGGGTCGCGGCGCAACAGGCTGGCGAACGCGCGGACCATGGCGGGGCGGGTGATTTCTCCGCCATCGTGGAACCAGCGGCCATCGGGAGCAATGCGCATCAGGCTGTCGCCGGTGTGCTGCGGTTCCCATTCATCGACCGGCGGCAATTTGCGCGCCTCTACCAGCGCGGCAATCTGCGTCAGCGACAATCCGGTCAGTTCTGGCGGCGGTTCATAGGGCATCGCGTCATCGATGCCAGATCAGCCTAGCGCAGCCAAGGGCCGAGCATGCCCTCTTCGGGGAGTAATGCCGGGTTTTCGCAGCGCACGAGCAAGCGGCGCTGATCGAACGGGCCGGGAAGCCGCCAGCCGCCGGTGTGCTCGTTGGAAAAGCCCCAGAAGCGGCCGTAGTATTCGGGGTCGCCGATCATCACTTGCGGCAACGGCGCGCGCGGGTCGATGGCGCCGATACTGGCGGTCATCAGCGCCTGTCCGAAGCCGCGGCCTTGCTGATCGGGCATGACGGCGACCGGCCCGACCATGATCATCGGGTGCGGGCGGCCTGAGGGCGGGGTCAGCGCCACTGGCCAGCACTGGATGGAGCCCGCCAGCGTGTCGTCGTCGTCAATCGCGGCGAATGACAGCGCGCCAAGAAACTCGGTCCCCTCGCGCACTTTATACGCGGTGCGCTGGCGACGTTCAGGCTCGAACGCGGCATCGAGGAGTTGCTCGACCAGTACGGGGTCGACATCGGCCAGGGGAATGATCGTGCTCATGGAGCGCGCGCCGATAGGGGAGTGGGGGGCGGCGTGCAATGGAAAGGTGGATAAGCGGGGAGAAAGCGCTTGCTTGCGCGCGCCGGTGCGGGTGTAGGCTGGCGGCATGACCACGCTGTTTATTCATGCCGGGCAAGCCATCGTCATCGGCGTTGATGAGGCCGGGCGCGGGCCGCTGGCCGGGCCGGTGGTGGCCGGGGCTGTGATGCTCGGGCGGAATGCGCCGGTCGGGATGGACGATTCCAAGAAGCTGACGTCGCGCCGCCGCGCCGAGCTTGAGCCGCTGATACAGGCAAGTTGCCACTGGTCGCTGGGCATCGCCGATGTCGAGGAGATTGACCGGCTCAATATCTTCGCCGCGACCATGCTGGCGATGACGCGGGCAGTGGCCGGGCTGGTTCAGGCGCTGGGCTGTGATCCGATGGAAGTGTTGATTGACGGCAACCTGACCCCGACCGGGCGGTGTGACGAGTGGCGCTGGAATGCCAGGGCGATTGTCGGTGGCGATGCGCTGGAGCCGTGCATTTCTGCCGCCTCGATCCTTGCCAAGGAACACCGGGACAGGTTGATGCGAGCCTGGGCGCTGGATCATCCGCAATATGGCTGGGAGCAGAACGCCGGTTATGGCACCCCCGCGCACCTAGCCGCGCTGAGCGAACATGGGGTTACCCCGCTGCACCGCCGCAGCTTCGCGCCGGTCGCGCGGCTGATGGTCGTTCCGGCCTGAATTACCGCAAGCGGTAAATTTATTTTGCCTGCCGAGTCCCCAGCGCCACACCACCACATATCGAGTCCCGAACCCTGATGGGGACTCTATATCGTGTGCCGGACTCGTTCCGTTCCGCCTTTTAAGCGCGATCAAGCTGGCCCATTCCCAAGGATTCCCGGCGAGTCGCGACTTGACGCGGGACTCGTGATGACTCACCCTGAGCAGCTATTTGCAAGGGAATTTGGTCACGTCATGGGACAAGTCATGTTGAA
>JBDUBN010000574.1:0-1827 GCA_040004085.1 Novosphingobium sp. | reverse complement strand
CGCGCGCACAACTGGATCTCATCGGATAAGATCCCCGAACATGCTGGCGATTTCCGGCTGCTTGATCGCAAAGTGGTCGATGTGATCTGCCGCATGCCAGAACGTAACCGGTTCATGAAAGGGCTGTTTGCCTGGTCAGGTTTCAGACAGACCGAGGTTGAATATGACCGGGTTGAGCGCACCATCGGCACGACCAAATTCAAGTACTGGAAATTGTGGACGCTGGCGCTTGATGGCCTGACATCGGCCTCGACCGCGCCGCTGCGCATCTGGGGGTATGCTGGAGCCATTATTGCCGCCAGTGGCCTGCTTTATGCAGCCTTTATCGCCATTCACACCCTGATATCCGGAATCGCCGTGCCGGGTTACGCCTCCTTGATGGTGGCCATCCTGTTTTTTGGCGGCCTGCAGCTTTTGTCGTTGGGCATTCTTGGCGAATATGTCGGACGTATCCTGATCGAAACCAAACAGCGTCCAATCTATATTGTGCGTGACAAGATCGGTTTCGCAGACAATCAAACCTCGTAACCTTGGGGGCGCAATGCTTACAGGTTATGACTTTCGCAGCACATAGGCTTGGGTCCACAGCAATCCGCGCAAAAGTGGGACTTTACGCAGAATTTTGCCCGTCGCTTGCAGGAACGCAGCTCCAGGCCCGCCGCCAAATTCGGCGATGAATGGCAGGTAGAACCCAAAGAGGTCGCTTTCCTCGATGGTGAGGCCGGCGCTGCGAATCTGTCCCTGCAATGTCGTGCGCGTCATCAGGTTGATGTGGCCAAGTTCATCCGCCGAACCATAGATTTTACGGGCCAGCCACAAAACCGGCGGAAATTTGAACAGCCGCGCCATAAGCTCGACAGTGGCGAACCTTTGCGGAGTGGACAGGATCACAACGCCGCCCGGCCGCAGCGCCTGCTGAAATTGAGCCACCATCGCCGCGCTGCGGCTGGGCGGGACATGCTCAATCACTTCCGAGCACAAGATGACGTCAAAGCCTCGCAGGCCCAGATCGCTCGTGGCATCGCCATTCAAAGTTGCGACGCCGGTTAATCCCGCCACCCCATCGAGAAATGACTGATTGATGTCGACAGCTTGAACCTCGACGTCCTTGCCGCTGAGGTATCGCGTGAAGATGCCGCAACCCACGCCGACTTCCAGCACTGTCGTTCCCGCCGACACAAACTTTTCAAGGCGGTCTTCCACCCACTGCTTGCGCGCGCGATGAAGGCCCCGCCGCGTCGGGTTGGGATCGTCATAGAGCCGGGCCTGGAAGGCGATATCTTCCTGCTGGGGCATGGTCAGGGTGTTCATCGCGAGCCGTTCTCCAAAAAGGAAGCCAATGTCTGACACGGTTTGGTTAATTTTTGCTCATCTTTGAAAACACCCAGTGCCGATTGAACCCGAAAGTCAGCCACGGGGTCACGGCAATCATCGGAATAATCGGCCACCACGTTGCCCCATGCAGCGCCTTCACCAGCAGCCAGACGAACCCTTGGTTGAGCGCCAGTCCGATCAGGTTCGACGCAGTATAACGGCCCAGCCGGACCAGCGGATTGTCGCGGTCGCCGTGGCCGGAAAAGCTCCATCGGCTGTGGAGCACAAACCCGACCAGCGAAAATACCGCAAAGACGATCAGCAGCGACAAATTAGGATCAACGCGCAGCTTTTCCGCGATCAGCCAGTAACTGACTGCCGAGGCGACCGTGATCGCCAAGCCGCTGATGCCGAAGCGGACGATCTGGGCAAGCGTTTCGCGGGCGGGGAGGCGGCGCTTCATGCGATCACCCAACCAGCCCGCGCAAGTACCCGGCATAGGCACTGCTGCCG
>JBDUBN010000573.1:0-1829 GCA_040004085.1 Novosphingobium sp. | reverse complement strand
CCGTTGCCCTGCCAGCCCAAGCGACGGCAAGCAAATTATTGCCTCTCGCCGTTCGTTGCGCCATGGGACTCGCAGACCGCATTGGGGGCTGTTTGCAATGGGTGAGATGGTGATCGAGGCGGCGACGTTCCGACAGGTTCTGGGCTATTACCCCACCGGCGTCTGCGTGATCACCGCGCTGGATGCGGACGGTCATCCCTGCGGCATGGTGGTCGGAACGTTTACTTCCGTGTCGATGGACCCGCCGCTGGTTGGCTTCCTGCCAGACAAGCGCTCGTCCAGTTGGCCGACTATCGAAAAGGCCGGACACTTCTGCGTCAACGTGTTGGCGGATGACCAGACGGACTTGTGCCGCAAACTGGCAGTCAGCGGTCCGGACAAGTTTACCGGCGTTGAATACACCGTATCACAGCACAACCTGCCCATCCTGACCGGGGCCATGGTGTCCATCGAATGCAAACTTCATTCGGTGAACGAGGCGGGCGATCACTGGTTCGTGTTGGGCAGCGTTCTGGGGCTTGAGGCCCTGCGCGATGCCGACCCGATGCTGTTCTTTCGCGGCAAGTACGGCAGCTTCAAGTCGGCTGGTTAAGCTTTCTCGTTCCCGTGCTTGGCCGGACGCGGGATCGCATTGATCGTGCAGATCAGGCCGCTTACTCCCAGACCCACTCCTCACGCGCGATACCCAGCAGGTCGAGCACGCCGGTCAGGTCCCCGCGATCAACCCAGCCATCAGCAGCAGCGCGGGCTTTTGGCTTGGCTTGGTAGGCAAGGCCGTAAGTCGCAACTTGCAGCATCGGAATGTCGTTCGCCCCGTCACCCGTGGCAAGCGATATAGCCCCTGCACCAGCCAACGCCGACTGTTCTTCCAGCACGCGTTGCTTGACAGAACTATCAACGATTGGGCCGGTCAGTCCGCCAGTCAGCGCGCCATCGGCGATTTCCAGACGATTGCCGACGACCATTTCAAAGCCCAGTTCCTCGGCCACAGGATCGGCGAACTGGTGGAAACCGCCGGTCACCAGCACGGTCTTGCAGCCCTTGGACTTCAGCGTGGCGACCAGCACTTTGGCCCCCGGCATCGCGGTGATGCGGGTGTCGAGGCATTCGCGGATCGCGCTTTCGTTCAGCCCGCGCAGCAAGGCCACACGTTCCAGCAGGGCGGCCTTAAAATCGAGTTCGCCTTGCATCGCGCGCTCCGTAATTTCGGCGATCTGCGGCTTCAGTCCCGCGAAATCGGCCAGCTCGTCAATACATTCCGCCGCGATCATCGTGGAGTCCATGTCGCTGACGAAAATCTGCGGCACCGTGGGCACGTGATCGGCGATCAGCATATCGCTCGGTGCGAAGCGCGCATCTAGAACGGCGGCGAGCTTGGCCGCATCCCCGCCGATGACTGACAGTTGCACACCTCCGGGCGCCGCCAGTTCGCTCACATCCGCCGTCATGCCCTGCGCTGCCAAATCGGCAAGCGCATGTTCAAGATTTGCGGACAGCGCGTCCACTTCTGCTATCAGCCGGGCAATGAGCACCGAGAACTCCCTTTCAAACCACGCAGGCCCATCAAACGCTGACCGGCCGCCGCTGGCGCTCATTGCAGGGCCGACCGCGGGCGGCAAGAGTGATCTTGCGGTGCGGCTCGCCTTGGCGTTGCAGGGGCAAGGCCGCCGGGCGGTGGTGATCAATGCCGACAGCGCGCAAGTCTATGTCGATCTGGCGATTGTCAGCGCCCGGCCATCGGCGGACGAAATGCGGGGCGTAGAACACCGACTGTTCGGCACGTGGGACGGCGCAATCGCCTGTTCCGCCGCCGACTGGGCCGCCGCCGC
>JBDUBN010000572.1:0-1830 GCA_040004085.1 Novosphingobium sp. | reverse complement strand
ACATAGCCGCCGGTCGCGACGTTGTTGTCCTCGGCGTGCTTGTACCACAGGCTGAGCGTTGCGTCGGGCGAAATGTCAGCTTGAAGGTTGATCCGTGCGGCCCAGCCGTTTTTGCCGCCCAGATCCTGGCCGCTACCCGGAATGATCCCAAAGCCCAGCGCCGTCGCGTCGGTATCCCGCGACTTGATGTAGCCGTTCGCCTTCTCCATCCGCGCGGCGGCGCGGAAGCGAATGCCATCGGCCAACTTGCCGCCCACGGCACCCTCCATCGACCAGCTTTGGAAGCGGCCGTATTCGCCTTGCACGTAGCCGTTGAATTCATCCTTGCTCGCGTCCTGGCTCAGGTAGTGGATCAAGCCGCCGGTGGCGTTGCGACCGAACAGGGTGCCTTGCGGTCCGCGCAGCACTTCCACGCGCTTGATGTCGAACAACTGACCTGAAATGGCGTTCATCGAGGCGACGTAGGCGTTATCCTGATAGACCGCGACGGGCGCTTCGAGGTTGTCGGTGAAATTGCTCTGCGAAATTCCGCGCAAGCTGAAGATCGTCAGGTTGGGTGACCATGCATTGACCCTTAGTGCCGGGATCTGCTGTGTGATCTGGGTCGTGTCGGTGATTCCCAAGCGATTGATCTGTTCGCCGCTGAAGGCGCTCATCGAGATCGGCACCTTCTGCAGGCTTTCGCCACGCTTGTTGGCCGTAACGATAATCTCGCCGGCCACGCCTTCGTCGCCAGCCTGGGCGCTGGAATCAGATGGGGCTTCCTGTGCGGCGGCAATGGCCGGAAGGCCGATTGCCGTCGAGGCAAGCAAAATGGCAGTATGTCTTACGGTACGGAAACTGACTCTCATATTCGTAACTCCCCAAGCCTTGTGAGACCTCGTCGCGTTGTTGCCGTTCTGATCGCAAAAGCGTTGCAGGTGTGTCATTACACAGTTTACAGTGAATGGCAATATCGATGCATTGTTGCATATAACGAACAGTGAGAGTTGAGCCATAAGTCGGCAAAAATTGGATAGGCGACGGCGTAGTCATTTCTTTAAGAGTATGTAATCTAACATAATATATGGAATTCGGCTGATACTCCATCGTGCAAATTTCGAACAATATATCCATGCAAGTGGTTATTGTTTAGTTTTTGTAATTGGCATAGGTTCCTCGCATCTGTGGCGATGATTCGTCCGGGATGGAGAGCGAATATGTCAGTTGCCGACAAAGCCATTGCCGAAAATAGAAGTGCGGAACCGTCAGTGCTCCAGCCGAGTGCTGACACGCTGGTTGAGCGGGCGCGCGCAATGATCCCCATTTTGCGCGAACGGGAGGCCGAAGCCATCGCTGCGAGGCAAGTACCCGCTTCGACAATCGCCGAGCTACAGGAAGCTGGGTTCTTCAAGGTGCTCCAGCCCAAGCGTTATGGCGGCTTCGAGATGTCGCCCGCCGTGTATTGCGAAATCGCCCGGACACTGGCTGAGGGCTGCATGGGGACCGCGTGGGTCTATGGTGTTATCGCCGTGCACAACTGGCAGCTTGCCTTGTTCGATCCCCAGGCGGCCGAAGAAGTCTGGGCCGATGATTCGGCCGTGCTGATCAGTTCATCCTATATGCCGACGGGCAAGGCCGCCAAAGTCGAAGGAGGATATCGCTTCAGTGGCCGCTGGGCGTTCTCCAGCGGCTCTGCCCACTGCCAGTGGGTCATCCTGGGCGCCAATATGGAGGCTGATGACGGCGACGGCCAGCCCGAGCCCTACAATTTCCTGATCCCGCGCAGTGACTACGCGATTGCCGATACCTGGCATACCATGGGACTGTGCCCGACCGGCAGTAACGATA
>JBDUBN010000571.1:0-1836 GCA_040004085.1 Novosphingobium sp. | reverse complement strand
AGAAGTCGGCGTCGACGGGGAATGGCTGCTGGCGCGCATCTCGCAGCAGGAAGCCAAGGACGCCCTGCGCGCGAAAGTGGACGAAGCCATCGCCCGCGGAGCTTACGGCGTGCCGACGATCTTCTTGAATGAAACTGACATGTATTTCGGCGTGGATTCCCTCCCGCTGGTTGCCGCGCGACTTGAACAATGGCGTGACCGTTCCGCGTGAAGATTCAGCGGCAGTGAATACGAAAAGACAAGAAACGCATTTGGTGGAGAGACGCAGTGCCGCAGATTGGCGACAGCATCGGAGCTAATTCCGCAGCCGAAACCGCCAGATGGGCGACCAGTCGGCAGTCCTGGTACACAGTCGCGTTGCTGAGTTTGCTTTACGTGATGTCCTTGATCGATCGCAACATCCTTGCCCTGCTCGCGCAACCGGTGGCGCAATCGCTGGGTCTGGACGATCGCCAGATGGCGCTGCTGCTGGGCCTGGGCTTTGCCCTGCTCTACGCTATCGGCGGGCTTTTTCTTGGCCACTTCGTCGATACCCGTAACCGCAGGATCGTTGCCACGGTCGGCATTCTCCTGTGGAGCGCGGCGACGATCCTGAGCGCATTTGCCACCACGTTCTGGTCCATGCTCCTGCTGCGTAGCGGGGTGGCGCTGGGCGAAGCCGTGCTTATGCCGACCACAATATCCCTTATCGCCGATCTGTTTCCGCCCAAAGCCCGCGGCCTGCCTGTCGCGATGTTCACTTCCGTTGGTAGCTTCATGACCATCGGCTCCTATGCCGCCGGAGCCGCCGCGATCGATCTGGCAAGTACCGCTAGCCCCATCCTCGGCATAAGCGTGTGGCAGACGACGCTGGTGATTGTCGGTCTGCCGGGTCTGGTGCTGGCCTTGCTATTCGCCATCACCGCGACCGTGCCGCAGCGCCTGCACAAAGGCGGGGATGCGGCGAGCACTGTCAGCATGACGGCGGTCCTCAGCCATATCAAGAACCGCATTCGCTTCCTCGGCCCCCTGCTGAGCTTGACCGGCATCAATTGCATATACAGCCTGGCGATCGTGACATGGTTACCCACAGTGCTGATCCGCGAGCACCATATGACCGCAGCTAATGCTGGCTATCTGATCGGCGTAATCGGGGTGCCTGCCGGGGTGGGTGGAAACTTCTTCTGGCAATGGGTAGCGGGCCGGATGCAGCACCGCGATCCGGCAAGAGGCCTGCTGCGCCCGCTTGTTGTTGCCGCGCTGCTGACGGCTCCCTGCTACGCCGCCGGGTTGTTGGCACACAGCGCCAACATGAAGGTGATGGCGTTCGGCTGCGGCCTGTTCCTTAGCACCGCCTTCAATCTGATAACGCCGCTGGCCGTCCAGTCCTACACGTCACCCCACATGCGGGCACGGATCGTCAGCGTGAATTTCCTGATCATCGCCGTGCTGGGATTTGGATTAGGCCCGCTGGCGGCTGTGGAAATTGGCGCACTATTGAGCAGCGGCGTTGAGGGTCTGCGCTACGGACTGATCGCCCTATCGCTGCTTACATGGCCCGTGGTGGTGGTCGTCACCCTTGCGACAGTGCGCAATGCTGACGCCCCGATGGAGCAATAGGACTGCTTCTGCAAGCCAAGCTCAGCAATTGCCGTGCCAAATCCGCGCTTGATTGGCAGAAAAGCTGGTCGGACGTGAAATGGCGCGGATGGGGAACTCTTCAGACACGGGCGATGCGTTCTTGAAAAAAGCAAGCACGGATGCCTAAGCGTAATTTTTCGACTGCGACTTATGCCGCTTGCGCACCATATTATCCTGAGAGGAATGACTGTGAGCTTTGAAGACATCATCTACGAC
>JBDUBN010000570.1:0-1838 GCA_040004085.1 Novosphingobium sp. | reverse complement strand
GAGATCGAGACGCTGGCGATTGAGCGCGCCAAGGCCCTGTTCGGCGCGCAGTTCGCCAATGTGCAGCCCAATTCAGGCAGCCAGATGAACCAGGCTGTATTCCTCGCACTGTTGCAGCCGGGCGATACTTTCATGGGCCTCGACCTCAACGCAGGCGGCCATCTGACGCACGGTTCGCCGGTCAACATGAGCGGCAAGTGGTTCAACCCGGTGGCCTATACCGTGCGCCCCGACGATCACCTGATCGACATGGACGAAGTTGCCCGGATCGCGCGGGAGAATAAGCCAAAGCTGATCATCTGCGGCGCCACCGCCTATTCGCGCACCTGGGATTTCAAGCGTTTCCGCGACATTGCCGACGAAGTGGGCGCTTATCTGCTGGCGGACATGAGCCACTTTTCCGGACTGGTCGCCGGCGGCGTTCACCCCTCTCCCGTGCCGCATGCCCATGTCACCACGACAACCACGCACAAAAGCTTGCGCGGCCCGCGTTCGGGTATCGTTCTCACCAACGACGAGGCCATCGCGAAAAAGATCAACTCGGCGATTTTCCCCGGCATGCAGGGCGGCCCGCTGATGCACATCATCGCCGCCAAGGCGGTCGCCTTTGCCGAAGCCATGACGCCTGAATTCAAGGCCTATGCCCAGGCCGTGGCCGCCAATGCCAAGGCGCTCGCCGCATCGCTTGAAGCACATGGGCTGTCGATTGTGTCTGGCGGCACGGACAACCACCTGATGCTGGTTGACCTGACGTCGAAGGACATCACCGGCAAGGCCACTGAAAAGGGCCTCGACCGCGCGTCGATCACTTGCAACAAGAACGGTATCCCCAATGACAAACGTTCACCGTTCGTCACTTCGGGCATTCGCTTGGGCACGCCCGCTGGCACTACGCGCGGCTTTGGCATTGCGGAGTTCACCCAGATCGGCAGCCTGATCGCCGAAGTGGTCGAAGGCATGCGCAAGAACGGTGACGAAGGCGACGCCCAGATCGAGGCATCGGTTCGCGGCCGGGTTGAAGAACTCTGCGCGCGCTTCCCGATCTATCCGGGGCTCTAGAACTTGCGTTGCCCGTTCTGCGCCCACGATGACAGTCAGGTAAAGGATTCGCGCCCCAGCGAAGACAACACCACGATCCGCCGCCGCCGCCAGTGTGAAGGTTGTGGCGCGCGGTTCACGACGTTTGAACGGGTGCAGCTGCGCGAGATTACCGTGCTGAAAAGTGGCGACAAACGCGAACCGTTTGACCGGTCGAAAATCGAGCAATCCGTCGCCCTCGCCTGCCGCAAACGCGGCATCGCGCAGGAACGGCTGGACCAGCTTGTCTCAGGCATCCAGCGCCAGATCGAAACCATGGGTGAAAGCGAAGTCCCCGCCAAGGCCATCGGCGAAATGGTGATGGACGGGCTGCAGGCGCTCGACAGCGTGGCCTATATCCGCTTCGCCAGCGTCTACCGCGATTTCAGCGAGGCCCGGCACTTTGAGGAGTTCGCCAGCAGCGTGCGGGATGCAGGGCAGGAATAGCCCGGACATGTCTGAACCCTTCACCACTTACATGCTGAAATGCGCCGACAATTCATACTTTGTCGGCCATACGGACATGCTCGAACTGCGGCTGGCGCAGCATCAGGATGGCGCGCTGGATGTCTACACGGCGACGCGCTTGCCGGTAGAACTGGTGTGGTCGGCGGAGTTTCCCGACCGCGATACCGCCTTCGCCGCCGAGCGGCGCCTGAAGGGCTGGACCCGCAACCGGCGCGAGGCGCTGATCGCGGGTGATGACGCTCTTGCGGCGCAACTGGCCAATCTGGCGCCAGTTTCGCGCGTGGAGCAGCCGC
>JBDUBN010000569.1:0-1839 GCA_040004085.1 Novosphingobium sp. | reverse complement strand
TGGCCAATGCTGCTCCTGCCCGCCGCGCGGCTGCTCCCGCTGCACCTGTCGGTGCCGCTCCGGCTGCCGGTGGCGTGGTTGTTCCGGGACTTGGCGTTGCCAATCTGGACGCCGTTATTGCCAATTCGGCCGCGTTCAAGGCGGCTCAGGCACAGCGCCCGACCACGTACAAGGCGCAGTATGATGCCGCCGAAGCACGCCGCAAGCAGATCTCGGACCAGCTCACGCCGCTGGTGACGAAGTTCCAAGCCGACCGCGCCGCCGCCAAGCCCGACACTGCCTCGCTTCAGGCACAGGCAACCACGATCCAGCAGCTCAATGATGCCGGCGCGCAGGAACTGCAGGCGATGATGCAGCCAGTCGCCTATTCCGAAGCCTATGTGCAGGAACAGATCAACGACAAGTTGTCGCCCGCCATCAGCGCGGCTATGACCAAGGCGCGCGTCACCATGCTGCTTAATCCGCAGTCGGTGCTGGCGGCGACCAATGCCTATAACCTCAACGCCTCGATTTTGGCCGAGCTGAATGCCGTGATGCCGAGCGCGCAGCTGGTCCCGCCAGCAGGCTGGGAACCGCGTGAAGTGCGTGAGCAAAAGGCTCAGGCCGCCGCACAGCAGGGTGCTGCTGCTCCCGCAGCAGCACCAGCCGCAGCCACGCCTAAGCCATCGGGGCGGTAATCCGGGAAAAATCCCCCCTCCCCGGCGGGGAGGGACGGGGGGTAGGGGAGCGAGGCAGCTCCCCCACCAACCTCTCTCTCAGCCGTAGGCGAGCGTAGCTCAACGGGGAGGGGCTAGACACTGAATTAGGACGGGCAGGGGCGCAATGAGCGACAGTTTGACTGAACAACAGGCTGGCGAAGTGCTCGGCCGGTCGCTCGATATTCGTGAAGTGCTGGCAGCCTTGCCGCACCGCTATCCTATGCTGCTGGTTGACCGGGTGCTGTCACTCGTCCCCGATCAGCAGATCCATGCGGTCAAGGCGGTCAGCTTCAACGAGGGCTTCTTTCAGGGCCATTTTCCGGGACGCCCGATCATGCCCGGCGTCCTGCAGATCGAGGCTCTGGCGCAGGCGGCTGGCATTCTGGCCGTCGAATCGCTTGGCCTCGCGGGCTCCGGCAAGCTGGTCTATTTCATGGCCATCGAACAGGCCAAGTTCCGCGCGCCGGTAGAACCGGGCGTGCTGCTCCAGCTGGAAGCCGGTTTCGTGCAAAAGCGGGCCCGGGTTTGCAAGTTCTGGGGCAAGGCCTCGGTCGACGGCACGCTCACCTGCGAAGTCCAGTTCACCGCGATGATTGCCGACCCGCCAGCGTAAGGGCAGGGCTTGCCTTCACGCGTTCCCCCAGCTATGCGCGCCGCTTCCCATTCGGGCCGGTCGGAACCGGCCAACAGCGAAAGACCAATGCGATGAAGGCCGAGATCCACCCCGACTACCACATGATCAAGGTGCAGATGACTGACGGCACCGTGTATGAAACCCGCTCCACCTGGGGCAAGGAGGGCGCGACGCTGACTCTGGACATCGATCCTACGTCGCACCCGGCATGGACCGGCGGCACCCGCCAGCTCGATCAGGGCGGCCGCGTTGCCCAGTTCAACAAGCGTTTCGGCGGACTGTCGCTCAAGAAGAATTGAGCGGGCGTTTCAGCCACAAAACAAAAGGGCGGCCCGCGACGGCCGCCCTTTTTTGTTTGTTTGGATGCATTGGGGATTAAATAGTTCACATCCCTTTCGTCATTCCCGCGAAGGCGGGAACCCATCTCGCAACGGTTCGCTTTCGCGCACCACCTGCGCAGCAGGCCAGATCGGGAGATAGGTTCCCGCCTTCGCGGGAATGACGAAT
>JBDUBN010000168.1:0-6101 GCA_040004085.1 Novosphingobium sp. | reverse complement strand
TTCGTGATGCGTTCCCGCTTAGCGTTGGTTAGCGTACCATCCGCGCTCTGCCCTCGACTCCGTAGGTGTCGAAAATGGCCTCCCACATCGGTTATCCACAGCTAGGCCGTTTCCTTGGCAACCCTTCCGGCATAGCGAGCCGCTCGGCCTGGGCTGGCCGGTGGGTGAAACCCCGATAGTTGGAGGCTGCGGTGTGTGAAACCCCGATAGTCAGCGCCGGCCGGCAAGCCGGTCCATGCGGGCGTCCACCTCCTCTGTTCGTCGGCGATCGGCGTCAACGCGGGCGCGCCGCTCATCCTCGGCGCGCATCTTTTCGGCCAGTGCCAGCGCCTCGGCCTCGCCGCGCCGTCTGAACAGCACGGCAGGGCTTTTGTCGGCCGTCTCAGTCGTCTCCATCGTATAGTCGGGGAGCTGGTTGGCCTCGATTACCCGCCGGAGCATCCGATTGAACTCCTTGGGCTGGGCGTCGCTGCCAGTCTTATCGCGTAGCAGCTCCACCCGGCACACCCACCCACCCTGCTGCGAGCCGACATGCTTGCGCGCGATGCGATACAGCGCCCGCTCCAGCCCCCCGGACAGGAGGAAATAGTCGGGGTGCATGGTGAGCAACGACTTTTCGTTGACGATCCCCTCGTAAACCCAATCCGAAAGGGTCAGCGTCATGCCGCGCGGCTGCTCGGTCTCGGCGTCGGTGTCGAAGGTCCAGCTATCGAGCCAGTTGAACCCGGCCTTCTGCCGGCGCGCCGATGCGCGGATCGAGGTCGTGATGGAAGTCGTCTGGAGCCGGAGCAACGCCGCCTGCAACTCCTGATAGTCCCTGCCCCCGGTGCTGCGCTTTATCGCTCGCAACAGGTCGTAGGGCGTCGTGGTCAGCGTGCGCGGCAGGTCGTTCAAGCCCTGGTGCTTCATGCGATTGAGCGTGGACGCCGCCCATATCAGAATATCGGCGTCCCATATCGTCGCCATGCCGTAGTCGGGGATGGCCTGCACGCGCACCCACGCCTCGCCGTCCGGGCTGCGATACTCGATCGGCTTCAATCGCTTGCGCTTTTGGAGCGAAAAGAACGGCCGCTCCATGACCTCGCGCTGGTCGCGAAGCGGAAGGTCGCCCAGCGCCGGGATGAACAGGTCAAACTCAGGGTTTGGGTCGCGCCGCTTGCTCACGATGCGAACCTGGTGTGGCCCCGCTTGACCAGATACTGGCGGAGCAGGCGTTCGGTGATCACGGTGAGCGGTTCCCCGCCCTCCTCCACGCTAAGCTGGCGAAGCGCGCGGTGCATGTCCTCGGGAATGTGGATCAACACCGGCTTCTTGCCCGGATGGCTGCTGCGCGGTGGCGGCGCTGCCGATGTCTCGGCCGAACGCCGCGACCGGCGCGGCGCTGCCGCCCGGTCCGGCTCAGGGATAGGCGCGGGAGCGAGAGCCGGAGTTGGTTCTTCGGCCTCATCATCGAAGATGCTGGCGAGCGCGGAAGGCCTCTTCGCCATTACGCTGCCTCGCTTACTAGCTTAGTCGTAAAGCCGCTTAGTCGCTTAGCCTCGTCATACGCGGCGCGCAGCTCGGCCGCTGCCTTGCTGTCCGGCTCCGTCTCGGCTGCGGTGCGTCCAAGTGGCGTCGCCTTGTAGAAGTCCTTGCGGAAATGAAGGCGGCTGTCGAACATGGTCACGCCCTTGGCCGCGAACCCGGCATGGGCTTCCTGCCCCTCCCCGCCCTGATGCGGAACTTGGGTTAAGATGACGGCGAACGGGGTGCCGGCCTGTTGCACCTGCTTGACGGTCTGCAACACCGAATGAACGTCCAGCCCGCGCGGCGCGACGGGGATGATGACGAAATCCGCCTGCTCGGCCGCGAGCATGGCAATGTCCTTCGAGTTCGCCGGCGTGTCGATAATGATAAGGTCGATCTTGCCGCTGCCGCGCCCGCGTGAGACGTGAAGCGGAAGGCCGGCGACGCTGCTGTCCTTCACCGTCACATCATCGTCGTCGCGGCGCTCCGACCAGTAGAGCGCCGATCCCTGCCGATCGTCAGCATCAAGAATGACGACCGACGCGCCCTCTCGCGCCGCTTCGACGGCAAAGCCCGTTGCCAGCGTCGTTTTGGATTGACCGCCCTTCTGAGCGATAATGGCCCATGTCTGCATGATCGATTCCTGTTAAGCGACTAAGCTGTTTATACAGATTAGTCGCTTAGTCGTCTAGCCGCTAAGTAGGTGGTTAGCTTAGTCGCTTAGTTCAACGATCCGCCAGTCGATCGGAACCCGGCAGGGCCAAGCCCGCTGCGGGCCTGGGGAGCGAAGCGACTGAGAGCGGCGGTGCCGCACAGCGGCAGGCGCCAAATCTACCTTGCCGTAGATAGCACCGAGTGCTACATGTATGGGATGAATGATGCGACGACGCTACGCGGGCCTTCAAAACCGCTTGGTTCGCCAAGGCCGCTCGCAAGGCGCTCATTAACGACAACGAATTATGCGACGCCATCGACGCGGCGAAGAAGGGCCAAGCCGACGATCTCGGCGGCGGAGTATTCAAGAAGCGCCTGGACAAGAACAGGCACCGGAGCATCATTCTCGCCAAGGGTGGCCGATACTGGGTTTACGAATACGTGTTCGCAAAGAACGACCGGGCGAACATCGATGACAAGGAACTAGCAGACTTTCGCAAGCTCGCCAAAGCCTACGAGGGATTGAGCGATCACCAATTAGACCGTCTTTTAGAAGACGGGGATTTTACGGAGATTTGTCATGGCGGCTAAGCACAAGTTCAAGAGCGATATCCGTGAAGCTATTCATTCGTCCGCCTTGGCAATGTTCAAGGTCGGCGCGATTGACAAAGCCACCATGCGGGATTTTGACGAGTCCTGCCTCACCGTGCCGCCCGTCATTGCACCAGCTGAAATTAAGCAGCTCCGAGAGACAAACAAGGTCAGTCAGCCAGTGTTTGCCCGTTACCTGAATACCAGCGAAAGCACGGTGGAAAAGTGGGAGACAGGGGCCAAGAAACCCAGCGGCGCGGCGCTCAAGCTGCTGTCCATCGTCCAGAAACACGGAATCCAGATTCTCGCGTAGGGCAGGGTCTCGAACCTCCTAGATCAACACTCGCTCCACCTCGTCCAGCGTCACGTCGTCGGGCCGGCGATCGTAGAGCTGGGTGGTGCGGGTGGACGCATGGTTCGCCATCGTCGCGGCGCGCTCCAGCGTCCCGCCATTCTTCAAATAGGCGGTGATCCCGGTAGCGCGAAACGAGTGGTTGCCGATCGCCGTCTCGATCTCGGCCGCGACGGCACGACGGCGCACCATCTGAAACGCATTGGCCTGGGGCAGGGGGCTGTCGCTTAGTTGCTTGGTCCCGCGCCCGATCGTGCGAAACAGCGGTCCCTTACGATCGTCACGCAGTTCGCACCCGTCAATATAGGCGGTCAGATACTCCTCAAGATTGTGATGGCAGGGCATTTCATGGCGCTTGCCGCCCTTCTCGTGCAGTCGGACCCACAGCCGCCGATTCTGCACGAACACATCTTCCACGCGCATCGCCAGCGCCGCGCCGACGCGCGCGAACGAATAGACCATCAATCCGATCAACGCCCGATCGCGCAAACCTGCCGGCGTCGTCACGTCGATCGCGTCGAGCAACCGCCGCGCCTCGTCGGGTGCCAGCACCGGCGTTTTGCCTCGCCGGACGCTGTGCGCCGGCCCGCGTACCGACGCGGCCGGGTTCGTCGGTATGACCTGGCCCGTCACCAACCAGTCGAACAGGTGGCGGACTCCGGCGAGCCGCTGCTTGACGGTCGGGGCCGATACCTCGCGCCCGAGCTGCTCGATCCAGGCCGCGACGTGGAGCGGTGCCACGTCCGCGATCGACGCCACACCGCGCACCTCGCACCATGCCAGAAACTCGCCCGCCGCACGCGCATAGGCGCGGCGCGTGTGCGGGTTGCGGATGGTGACGGCGAAGAACTCAAGGAACCGGCGCTGCGCGCGATCGTCGGCCGACGCGATCAGCACCGGCAACACGAGCGCGGAGGAGGGCAGGGGGATGGGCTGGTTCATGCGTTGCCCCTAGCCTCGGTAAAACTGAGCAAGCGGCGCTGAAAGCTAGCTGGCTCGAACCGGACTTCGCCATCGATTCTGACAAGCGCCTCTTCGCCAGCACAGCGGAAGATATCCTGATGAACTCGCGCCTTTCCTACTTCCGCGACGGGCTGGGTAAATCCACGTGCATCACCGTCCTGAACCAGCCGGTCGAGTGCCACTTGCCGAAGTTCGATCGACGCAACCAGGGCGCGAAGCCGGTCGTGATCGTGTTCGCCCTTCTCTTCCAGCAAATCTACAAGCCGCGCGCGACGCGCGTCAGGGCTTTTGCGCGCCTCAAGGGGCATGGCCGCTTGCATGGCGTAAATGTCGGCGAGCAATTCGGCCCCGATCGGCGTCTCATTCGCTACATCGAAAACCGTCTGCACCTGCTTCATACTGCCATTCTTCTACATCTGATAAAGGACATTATCAGATGTAGTGAGGTGAGGGAATCCGGCACGGGTTTGTGACACCAAGCAATGCGCGGAAATGCGTTGCCGATCGTCCCAGTCTTAACCGACCGGTTGTGACACCAGATCGAAAGATAAAGATATTATTATAGCATCGATCACGCCTGGACGTACTCGCGCGTCAAGTTATCTCCGCCCTATTATCTGCCGGCATCGGTTGTAAATTGCCTGTTTAGGAAAACAGCCATGGCCGATATCGCGGTTACTATCAGAAATGCGAAGCTGAAACTTCCAAGCTCCGCATTTTCACCCGCACCACCGGGCAACCAATCCGCTAAGCCTAGCGCGGCTACGGCAAGGCAAATGCCGAACGACAAGCTGAGTTGCTGAAACGTCGCATAAAAGCTTGTCGCAGCGCTCATGCGCGATTTCTCGACATCGGCAAAAGCGATCGCGTTGTACCCAGTAAATAGAAACGACATGAAGAATCCCGACGCGAGCAGCACCGCGATCATCACCGCGATCGACGATCCCGGACGGAAGAAGGCGCAGCTCGCATAGCCGAGACTCGCGGCAATGCCGGCGACCGTCAGACTGTTGCGATAGCCGAAGCGTTGGATAATGCGCGGCGCCATCGGCTTCATGGCTATTGCCCCTATGGCGCTCGACATCGTGATCATCCCGGTCGCCGCAGCCGACAGGCCGAAACCGAGTTGGAACATAAGAGGCAAAAGAAAAGGCTGCGCCCCTTGGGTAATTCGAGTCAACGATCCAGCCGCTACCGATAGCTTGAAGGTCGGAATCTTTAAAAGTGACAGATCGAGGACGGGATTGGCTATAACTCGCGCATGCCGGATATAGGCAGCGGCAAGCATTGCTCCGCCGCCCAGCAATATGACTACCACCACTGGCCGCACCGGATGACTCGCCAGTTCCAGCCCAAATACCAGACACGCAAGCGCCAGCCCGGACAAAATGAATCCGATCCAGTCGAATTGCGATGGCGCCTCGCTTCTGACCTCCGGGATTATGGCTAAGGCGAAGATCAAACCGAGGATACCGATCGGAACGTTGATGTAGAAAATCCACCTCCAGTCGAAATACGTAACGATCAGCCCGCCAATGGGAGGTCCCAAGATCGGACCGACCAGCGCCGGCATCACCAGCCACGACAAAGCGACGACAAGATCTTCACGCGGTACGGTGCGTAACAGCACCAACCGTCCGACAGGCATCATCATTGCCCCGCCCAAGCCTTGCAGGAAACGCGAGGCGATTAAGAAGGAAATGCTGGTCGATTGGGCGCAGGCGACCGATCCTGTCACGAATATAACGAGCGCCGCGCAGAACACGCTGCGCGAACCGAACCGATCAGCCATCCGCCCGCTTGCGGGGATGAAGATCGCCAGTGCGACGAGATAGGAAGTGAGTGCGAGGCTGAGAGCCGTGGCCGGCACGTTGAGATCTCGCGACATCGCCGGCAACGCGATCGTCAGGACCGTCGCGTCCAATTGTTGCATGAACAACGCGAACGCGACGACCAGTGCTATCACGCGATAGCTTTGCGTCACTGTCACAGCAATGCTTTTGCTATTCTCGCGACGCCCCAACGAAAGCGCGTC
>JBDUBN010000167.1:0-6102 GCA_040004085.1 Novosphingobium sp. | reverse complement strand
CTCACCGACCATGCGGGCGATCCTGATGTCGCGGCTTGCGGCTGCTCCCGATATTTCCGTTGTCGCCACTGCAGGATGTGCTGCCGAGGGGCGCGCGCTGATCCGCGAGTTTGATCCCGACGTCATCACGCTGGATATAGAAATGCCGGGTATCAGCGGTCTCGAATTCCTCGAGAAAATCATGCGGCTGCGGCCAACTCCGGTTATCATCGTCTCTGGCGCGACCCGAAACGGCAACGAAACAACCGCACGTGCGCTCTCGCTGGGAGCGGTCGATTGCTACGCCAAGCCCAATCGCGCAGGAAATTTTGGCATCGACGACGACGGAAAGTTGGCTAACCTGATCCGTCAGGCAGCTCAGCTCAGGCACAACAAGAACTGGCCCGCATCATCCAATCGCACCAACACGGTTATCCGTCCCCTCGTGGGCAACGCAAAAGCTATAGCCATCGGATCATCGACCGGCGGAATAGAGGCGCTGCGCATCCTGTTGCGCGATTTCCCGGAAGACTGCCCGCCAACTTTGGTGGTTCAGCATGTCAATGCCCGCTTCGCGCCTGCCATCGCGCGAACGCTGGACGAGGTATCGCCTGCCCGGGTCGTTCTGGCCGAACCCGACATGCCAGTGCGCCGTGGCCACGTCTATCTTGCACCCGGCGACCGGCACATGATGCTTCATGGTTCAGACAACTGTTTCATCAAACTTCGTCATGGCCCGCCGGTTTCAGGCCATGTGCCCAGCGTCGACGTGCTATTCCGCTCGGTAGCCCGCACCTGCGGCGCGCAAGCGGTGGGAGTCCTGCTGACCGGCATGGGCAGCGACGGTGCCAAGGGACTGCTGGCGATGGCCGCCGTAGGCGCGCAAACCATCGTCCAGGATCAGGCGAGCTGCATTGTTTTCGGCATGCCAAAGGCGGCGATTTCGCTCGGCGCGGCAAACGTTGTCGCTCCGCTTGAACACATCGCGCAGCACGCGTTCGCCCAGACTGGTCGGCACAATGCTGCCTGAACCCGCCAAGCCAGACACTGCAGATCAGGGAGACCAGAAAATGAACAAGCCTCTGCGTGTCCTCGCCGTTGACGATAGCGCAAGCATGCGCGCGCTCATTCTTCATGCCCTGACTGACCGGGGTTTCGATGTTGCGCAGGCGGATGATGGGCTGGCCGCGCTCGCATGGCTCGAAACCAACGAGGCCGACGTGGTTATTACCGACATCAACATGCCCCGCCTCGACGGCTTTGGCCTGATCAAACGTATGCGCGCTGGCTCCCGCTACCGGGAATGCCCAATTCTGGTGCTGTCGACTGAAAGTTCGGACGAGAAAAAACGTCGTGCCCGCGCTGCCGGGGCGACCGGCTGGATCGTCAAACCATTTGATCCGGCCCAGCTTGTCGCGGCTGTTCGCCGGATTGCCTACTAACTGACTGTATTGCCCATGAACTTCCTGAAGGATCTCCGCATATGAAACGCGAACTGATCACTTTCGACGTTGCCGGTCAGGTGTTCGCCATCGACATCATGTCGATCCGTGAAATCCGTGCCTGGACGCCAGCGACAAGGCTACCGCACGTCCCGCATTACGTCGCCGGAGTGGTTAATCTACGCGGAACGGTGCTCCCGGTGATCGACCTCGCAGCCAGACTCGGCTGGGAAACACTGCAGGCAACCCCGCGCCATGCCATTATCGTGACGCAGATCGACAATCAGCTCGTCGGCCTGATCGTTGACAAGGTCAGCGACATCGTCGCCATCGAGCCGGAATCGCTGCAACATCCGCCGCCCACAACCAGTGCGGGAATAGTCCCGTTTATCGAGGGGCTTGCCGCAATTGATGATCGCATGGCCATTGTCCTCGATCTTGCCGCGCTGGTTGACCTGCAGATGCAGGATATCGCGGCATGACCGGCAATGGACGAAACGATCACCTGATCAATATCGCAGCAATTCTGGAAGAGCTCAGCCACGAGATCGAGCAACTCGGTGCCCGATTGTGCAGCGATCCCGCCATCATAGGTGCCCACATTATGAGCCTGCAAGCGATTGACCTCATTGCCCAAAAGCAGCAAGGGTTAGCCGAGCTCCTCCGCGCCGAATGCGCAACGACCGGGATCGCGGCCATCGGCGTGGAGGAACTGCAGTGCCGTTTGCTCGCCGATCAGCCATCCTGTTGACGACGCGGTTCGTGAACGCCCTTACAGCGTCTTGATGATCGCCGAAAAGTCCGTCCCGCCGTTGCCCGCATCGGCAAAGGCACCGTACAGCTTTTCCGCCAGATCGCCCATCGGCACATTGGCCCCGGCGTCCGCTGCTGCCGCCATCGCCAGACGCAAGTCCTTGAGCATCAACGCACTCGCAAAGCCGCCCTGATAATCATTGTCGGCCGGGCTTTTCGGGCCGACGCCGGGAACCGGGCAGTACGATGTCATCGACCAGTTCTGGCCCGACGCCTTTGACGAGATGTCATAGAAGGTCTGCAGGTCCAGCCCCAGCTTTTCAGCCAGCTTGAACGCCTCACACGTCGCGACCATCGAAGCGCCGAGCAGCATGTTGTTGCAGATCTTCGCAGCCTGCCCGGCCCCGCTGGCTCCGGCATGGATTACCGTCTTGCCCATGGCAGACAGGATCGGTTCGGCGCAGGCGAATGCCTCGTCGCTGCCGCCGACCATGAAGGTCAGCGTACCGCCGTTAGCTGCCGCGATGCCGCCGGAAACTGGCGCGTCAACCATGGCATAACCCGCCGCCGCTGCCGCATCACCAACCTTGCGGGCGGTGCCGACGTCGATCGTCGAGCAATCGAGCAGCAGCGCCGCGCCCGGAGCTTTGCCGATTACGTCAGCGCTATAGACGCTGTCGACGATCTTGCCGTTGGGCAGCATCGACACGACGGCGTCCACGCCCTGCACCGCTTCCGCCACGGTGCCAAACGTCTCGCAGCCATTCCCGCGTGCGCGTTCCAGTGCTTCTTCCGCCAGATCGAAAGCACGGACGGAGTGTCCAGCCTTGACCAGATTTGCGGCCATGCCGCCGCCCATGTTTCCCAGTCCGATAAATGCGATTTTCATTGCTTAGCGTCCCGTCCAAATGCCAGGCCGTTTTTCAACGAAGGCGGCCATACCTTCGGCCTTGTCGGCGGTGGCGACGGTGATCTGAAAGACGCGTCGTTCGTGAAGCAGGCCATGTTCAAGCGTTGTCTCGAACGCGGCGTTGACGAGCTCCTTGTTGGCGATCGTAGCAACCGGCGGCATAGCCGCAATCTCGGCTGCCGCCTTGAGCGCGGTGTCCAGCAGTTCGTCGTGCGGCACGACCCGGCTGACGAGGCCCGACCGCTCGGCCTCGGCGGCGTCCATCATCCGACCGGTAAGGCACATGTCCATCGCCTTTGACTTGCCCACCGCGCGCGTCAGACGCTGCGAGCCACCCATGCCCGGGACGACGCCGAGCTTGATCTCCGGCTGACCGAAACGCGCCTTTTCCGATGCGATGATAAAGTCCGCCATCATTGCGACTTCGCAGCCGCCGCCCAGCGCGAAGCCGTTGACCGCCGCGATCCACGGCTTGCGCACAGCATGGACGATGTGGCTGGTCCACTTGGCGAAGAAGTCCTGCTTGTAGAAATCGACCGCGTCCTTCTGTACCATTTCCTTGATGTCGGCGCCGGCGACGAAAGCTTTGTCGCCGGCGCCGGTGAGCACGGCGCAGAGTTGCGAGGCGTCCGCCTCGAACGCGGCGAAGGCATCGATCAGGTCATCGAGCACTTGTGAATTGAGCGCGTTCAGCGCCTGCGGACGGTTAATTGTGATCAGCGTGACGGCGCCGCGCTGTTCGACCAGAATTGTTTCGTAACTCATAGCGGTTTCCATTCCTCGTCCGCGGGCAGCGGGGCAAATATCGATGCGATCAACTCGTCGGTTGCGCCTTCCGGCGTGGCGGGGTTCCACTGCGGCGCGTTGTCCTTGTCGACAATCAGCGCGCGCACACCCTCGGCAAAGTCCGGCAGGGTCAGCATGCGGGAGCCGATGCGGTATTCGATGACCATGTTGGCGGCAAAGTCCGGGCAGGTCAGACTATCGACAAGCAGGCGTAGCGAAACCTTGCAGGCCAACGGGCTTTTCGCGCGCAAGGTCGTCAGCTCCTTGGCCGCCCAGTCACCCGGATCGGCGGCGAGAGAGGCGAGGATGTCCTCGAAGCGGTCAGACGCGAAGTGCCGGGCGATCAGGTCCGCATTGGCGGCAACGCGAGGCTCCGGCGGAGCGAGAGCCAAACCGGCGAGTACCTCACCGATGTCTTCGCCCGCCGCAATCCGCAGTTTGGCTTCCGGCAGGGAAGAAGGTGGCAGATAATGCGTCGCCAGCCCCGCCCACAGGCATTCCGCTCCATCGAAACGCGCACCAGTGAGCGCCAGGAATTGCCCCACCCGACCGGGAAGGCGCGACAAGTGCCAACCACCGCCGACATCGGGAAACAGGCCGATGCCGGTTTCGGGCATGGCGAAACGGGTGTTTTCAGTCGCGACGCAGAACTGCGCTGGCTGCGAGATGCCGACGCCGCCGCCCATGGTGATGCCGTCCATGAACGCGACAACGGGCTTGCCGAAAGACATCAGCAAGTTGTTGAGCTGATATTCCTCGTAAAAGAACTGCCGCCCCGACACTCCGCCGTCATTCAGTGCGGAGTTGCGCAAATACGTAATGTCACCGCCTGCACAAAAGCCGCGTCCCTCGGCGTGATCGATGATAACCACCTGCACGGCAGTGTCCGCCCGCCACAGCAGCAACGCCTCGGTCATGGCAGTGTCCATGGTCGCGGTCAGCGCGTGGATCGCCTTGGGGCGGTTGAGCGACAGAAAACCGGCAATGCCTTCGCGCCGGACGATGACTTCATCGGTGTTCACTTCAATAAATCCCGACCGATAATCATCCGCATCACTTCGTTCGTCCCCTCAAGAATCCGGTGGACCCGCAAATCGCGCCAGAAGCGTTCGATCGGGTAGTCCATCAGATAGCCATAGCCGCCAAACATCTGCAGCGCCTTGTCGACGATTTCCGAGCCGCTGTCGGTCGCCAGCTTCTTGGCCATGGCGGAAAAGCGTGACTTGTCGGGCGCACCGTTGGAGACCTTGACGGCGGCAAAATAAAGCAACGCGCGAGCGGCTTCCAGATCGGTCGCCATGTCGGCGAGCTGAAACTGCGTATTCTGGAACTCGGCAATCGCCTTGCCAAACTGGTTGCGCTCCTTGACGTAAGCCACTGCTTCGTCGAGACAACGCTGCGCGCCGCCAAGCGAGCAGGCACCAATGTTGATACGCCCGCCGTCCAGTCCGGCCATCGCGAACTTGAACCCGTCACCTTCGTCGCCGACCCGGTTGAAAGCGGGAATGCGCACATTGTCAAAGATCACTTGCGCTGTGGGCGAGGCGTTCCAGCCCAGCTTGCGCTCCGGCGCACCAAAGCTGAGCCCCGGCGTATCCTTTTCGACCACAAAGCACGAAACGCCCTTTGGTCCGTCCTGACCGGTGCGGGCCATGACGACGTAAATATCGTTCACCCCGCTGCCTGAAATGAACTGCTTGGTGCCGTTGAGCACATAATCGCCGCCGTCGAGCTTGGCGGTGGTTTTCAGCGCTGCCGCGTCGGAGCCTGACCCCGGTTCGGTCAGGCAGTAGGAAGCGATCTTGTCCATGCCAACAAGCTGCGGGAGGTATTGCGCCTTCAGTTCCGGCGATGCGAAGCAATCGATCATCCACGCGGCCATGTTGTGGATCGAAATATAAGCGCTGGTGGCCGGGCAGCCATAGGCCATGGCCTCCATGATCAGCGCGGCCTCAAGCCGACCAAGCCCGATGCCGCCGTTTTCCTCGGCGACATATATTGCGCCAAAACCCAGTTCGCCCGCCGCTTTCCACACGTCGACGGGGTAGTGGTGATCTTCGTCCCACTTGGCCGCGAAGGGCGTGATATTATCGGCAGTGAACCGGCGGGCCATGTCCTGAATGGCAAGCTGGTCTTCGGTAAGCGCGAACTGGTCGGTCATGGCTGATCAAGTCCCGATAACAAGCCCGTGAACACCTTCCAGACGAAAGGGCGGTCTTGTGGAAAATGGGG
>JBDUBN010000166.1:0-6106 GCA_040004085.1 Novosphingobium sp. | reverse complement strand
CAGTTGCAGACGCAGAAACTCACCCGATGATTTGCTCATCTTGCCAGAGCGTTCCACCAGAAAATTGTTGTGCATCCACATATTCGCGCCGCTGGCGTCAGAATGGCAATGCGCCTGATTTTGGGCGATCTCATTAGGATGGTGGATTTCGCGGTGATCGATGCCGCCGGTGTGGATGTCGAACGGAAAGCCGAGCAGTTCGCCCGACATCACCGAGCATTCCAGATGCCAGCCGGGAGCGCCCCTGCCCCACGGCGAATCCCACTCCATCTGGCGGCTTTCGCCCGGCGGCGTCTTGCGCCAGATCGCGAAATCGGCAGCATGGCGCTTGCCGTCCACCGCCTCGATCCTGCCTTCTCCCTCGTCGGTGGCAGAACGGGCCAGCTTGCCATAATCGGCCACGGTCGAGACATCGAAATATAGGCCCGAATCCAGCTCATAACAGTGCTGGTCAGCAATGCCCTTGGCGAACTCGATCATCTTGGGCACATACTTGGTGGCGATTGACCATTCCGCTGGCTGGCGAATGTTCAGCGCCTTGATGTCGGCCCAATAGGCCTCGGTATAGTGCTGGGCGATGTCCCAGATCGATTGCGCACTCGATTTCGCCGCCTTTTCCAGCTTATCCTCACCCGCGTCGGCATCATCGGTCAGGTGGCCGACATCAGTGATGTTGATGACATGGGTAAGTTTATACCCCTTAAAACTGAGCGTCCGCCCCAGCACATCGGCAAACACATAAGCGCGCATGTTGCCGATATGCGGGTAGTTATAAACCGTCGGCCCGCAGGTGTAGACGCGAGCCTCACCGGGGTGGACGGGCTGGAATTCTTCCAGCTGGCGGGTCAGGCTGTTGAACAGTTTCAGGGGCGAAGTCTGGCTCATAAACTTTCACTCAAACCCCACAAACCGCACCTGCTCGTCCAGCGGCACGCGTTCGCGTTCGAACTGGTTTACTGCGCTCTCCGCATTGCGCTCGCCAATGGCGAGGCCGCAGAATAGCAGGGTGTCGTCCATATCCAGCCCCAGGTGGCGCTTGATCGTGCGGCCATACACACCCATCCATTCCTGCGGGCAGCTATCCAGCCCTTCCTCGCGCAGCAGCAGCATGATCGTTTGCAGCCACATGCCCACGTCCGACCATTGCGGCCCCTGCATCAGCTTGGGAAAGTGGCACAGGAGCAAAACCGGCGCGCCGAATGAGGTGAGGTTCTGCCGTGAGAACACGTCGCGCATGCTCGTGTCGCCGCGATTGATCGACATTGCCCCGTACATCGATGCGCCGACGGCAGAGAGCCGCTGCTTGTATTTCTCACGCTGACTGGGGGCGGCGAAGTCGTATTCAGCCGGATCATCAGGCTGCGCGGCCAGCAGGACATCCTGCAATGCCTTGAGCGGTGCGCCGGTCAGGACTACGCCCTCCCACGGCTGATAATTGCATCCCGAAGGCGCCATCCGCGCCCGGTCCAGCACACGCGTGATCGTCTCCAGCGGCACCGGGGTATCGTGAAAAGCGCGCACCGAGCGGCGGCTGGCTACGGCTTCGGAAACATTCATCATTCAATCGTCCTCAAACAATCCGGCCAGTTGCTCGATCATCGTCCCGCCGAGTTGTTCGACGTCCATGATCGTCACTGCGCGCTTATAATACCGCGTCACGTCATGGCCGATGCCAATGGCGACCAGCTGAACGGGCGACTGGCGCTCTATCCAGTCGATGACCTTGCGCAAGTGCTGTTCCAGATAGCCCGCGCTGTTCACCGACAGGGTGGAATCGTCGACCGGCGCGCCGTCGGAAATGACCATCAGGATGCGGCGGTCTTCGGGCCGGGCGAGCATCCGGGTGTGCGCCCACAGCAGCGCCTCGCCGTCGATGTTTTCCTTCAGCAGGCCTTCGCGCATCATCAGTCCGAGGTTTTTGCGCGCGCGCCGCCATGGCTCATCGGCCTGTTTGTAAACGATGTGGCGCAAGTCGTTGAGACGTCCGGGGTGGGCGGGTTTGCCGCCTGCCAGCCACGCTTCGCGGCTCTGCCCGCCCTTCCACGCGCGGGTAGTGAAGCCGAGGATTTCAGTCTTTACCCCGCAGCGTTCCAGCGTACGCGCCAGCACGTCGGCGCTGATCGCGGCGATGGAAATCGGCCGCCCGCGCATAGACCCCGAATTGTCGATCAACAGGGTGACGATGGTGTCCTTGAACTGGACCTCGCGCTCGACCTTGTACGACAGCGACTGGCCGGGCGATACGACCACGCGCGCCAACCGCGCCGCATCGAGCATGCCTTCGTCCTGATCGAAATCCCAGCTACGATTCTGCTGTGCCATCAGGCGGCGTTGCAGGCGGTTGGCCAGTTTGGTGACGATGCCCTGCAAGCCCTTGAGCTGGGCATCGAGATAGGCGCGCAGGCGGGTCAGTTCCTCATCGTCGCACAGTTCGTGCGCGCGGATCACTTCGTCGAATTTGCTGTTGTAGACCTTGTAATCGAAGGTCGAGGGATTGTCTGTCCACGGGCGGTTCGGGCGGACGGGCAGCATGCCTTCCTCGCCATCGTCGCCAGCTTCGGCGTCCTGCGATTCGTCGCCGGTTTCGCTTTCGGATTCGCTGTCGCCGTCCTCATCGCCTTCGCTGGGCTGGCTGGCGATTTCGGAGGGCTGCTGATCCTGTCCGCCGTCGCCGCCGTCCTGCTCGTCCTCGGTTTCCTCGTCACCGTCCTTGTCCTCAGGCTCGGTCGCTTCCTGATCCTGCGGCTGGGCGCGGGTCAGTTCGAGGTGCTGGAGCATATCGAGCGCCAGAGTTTGAAACGCGCGCTGGTCTTCCAGACTGTGCGCCAAGGCGTCGAAGTCGCTGCCCGCGCGCGTTTCGATCCAGTCACGCACCAGTTCTACCCCGCCGCGCGCCGCCATCGGCACTGCCTCACCCGTCAAGTATTCGCGGAGCATCATGGCGAGCGCGGTCGGCAGCGGCACTTCGCCCACTTCCACGGCGCGCGTGATCGGATCGGCGGCGGTCAGCACCGCCTGTGCAGCGGCCAGATTGCTGCGCATACCGGCATAGGCATTGGCCCCCAGCGACTCAAACCGCACTTGCTCGATCGCATCATAGCAAGCCCGCGCGACCGGTTCAGCGGGCATGTGGCGACCGTGCAGCGCCTCGTTATGGTGGCGCAGTTTCAGCGCCATACTATCAGCAAAGCCGCGCGCCTCCAGCGCCGACGCGCGCGGCAGGGCGCGAGGAGGCATCGGGATACGCAGGGAGTTGCCCGTTTGCATCGGCGCGTCGGCAGTCCACACGACCTCAAGCTCCGCCTCGTGCGAAATGGCCCGGCTGGCACCTGCCAGCACGGCCTTGAAACGATCGAGGGGGGATTCTTCTGCCATGGTCTATCGGGCTAGCGTTAATGCGCGTGCTGCGACAAGCTCAGCATGAGCGGATCCGGGACAATAGAAAAAGTCCGCTCATCCTGAGCTTGTCGAAGGACATGCGCAACATTGACTTAAATGCTCTGCCCGGTTTTCGCCCAATCGGCCAGGAAACCTTCGATGCCCTTTTCGGTCAGGACATGCTTGAACAGGTTCTTGATCACCGAAGTCGGCGCGGTCATCACGTCGGCGCCGATCTTTGCGGCTTCCAGCACGTGGATGCCGTGGCGCACGCTGGCAACCAGGATCTGCGTGGAAAAGGCGTAGTTGTCATAGATCAGGCGAATGTCGCTGATCAGGTTCATGCCGTCAAAGCCGTTGTCATCATGACGGCCAACGAACGGTGAAACAAAGGTTGCGCCGGCTTTTGCCGCCAGCAGCGCCTGATTGGCCGAGAAACACAGCGTGACGTTGACCATCGTACCGTCGCCGGTCAGTTGCTTGCAGGTTTTCAGTCCGTCGATGGTCAGCGGTACTTTGATGCAGACGTTATCGGCAATTTTGCGCAGGATTTCTGCTTCGCGCATCATGCCCACGTGATCAAGCGCCACGACTTCGGCACTGACGGGTCCATCGACCAGTGCGCAGATTTCGCGAGTCACTTCCATGAAATCGCGGCCCGACTTCGCGATCAGCGACGGGTTGGTGGTCACCCCGTCAAGCAGGCCAGTGGCAGCCAGCTCAGCGATTTCGGCGATTTCGGCAGTGTCGGCAAAAAATTTCATTGGTGGTTCCCGGCGGCTTGATTCCCTGCAATCGCCTATAGCCCTGTCGCGCCGCCGCGCCACCCCATATAGGGGCGCGATGACACGTGTCCGACTCCTCGTATTCAATGCCGTGCTGGGCGTGCTCGATTATCGGGTGCCGCCGGGCATGGACGTGGAGCCGGGCAGTCTGGTGATCGCGCCACTTGGTCCCCGGCAAGTGCTGGGCATCGTCTGGGAGCCAGAGCGCCTACCCGGCACTGAAGTCGCCGAGGCCAAGCTGCGTCCGTTGCTGGAAGTCCTCCACGTGCCGCCCTTGCCTGCCGCGTTGCGGCGACTGATTGAGTGGACTGCCGATTACTATTGCGCCCAGCCGCAGTCAGTTGCGCGCATGGCTTTGGGCAGCACGGCGGCACTGCGCGGCGGCGGAACGATGACCGAATACCGGCTAAGCGGGCGGGAGCCTGCCCGCCTCTCCCCACAGCGCGCCGTCGCCATGGATGCGCTGGTGAACGAACAGGCGACGATTCGCGAACTCGCCGCGCTAGCCAGCGTTTCCGAAGGCGTGCTGCGCGGGATGGTCAATGCGGGGATTCTGGAGCCGGTGTCGGTCGACCTCGATCGTCCCTACCCCCGCGCCCGTGCTGACTTTGCCGTGCCGGACCTGTCGCCAGACCAGCAGGCCGCCGCCGATGAATTCGTCGCGGCGGTAAAGGCGCGCAAGTTCCAGCCGTTCCTTCTCGATGGCGTAACCGGATCGGGTAAGACCGAATGCTATTTTGAAGGCATCGCCACCGCTATTGAACGCGGGGAGCAGGTGCTGGTCCTGCTGCCCGAAATAGCGCTGACGCAGAACTTTCTCCGCCGGTTTGAGACCCGCTTCGGCGTCGCCCCGGTGCTGTGGCACAGTGGCCTCAAATCCACCGAGCGCCGCCGCGCATGGCGCGCGATCGTTGCTGGCGAAGCGCAAGTCGTGGTCGGCGCGCGCTCGGCGCTGTTCATGCCCTATGCCCGGCTGGGGCTGATCGTGGTGGACGAGGCGCATGAGGTGTCGTTCAAACAGGACGACGGCGTACGCTATAACGCCCGCGACGTGGCGGTAATCCGCGCACGGTTTGAAGGCATCCCGGTGATCCTCGCCAGCGCCACTCCGGCACTCGAATCGATGCAACTGGCCGATGCCGGGGTCTATCGCAAACTGGTGCTGGCAGACCGTTTTGGTGGCGCGCAAATGCCCGACATCGAGATCCTCGACCTCCGCGAAAATGCGCCGGAACGGGGGCGCTGGCTGGCGCCCAAACTCGTCGCGGCGATGAAACTGCGGCTGGAGCGTGGCGAACTATCGCTGCTGTTCCTCAACCGGCGCGGCTATGCGCCGCTGACGCTGTGCCGCCACTGTGGGTATCGGTTCAAATGCCCGAACTGCTCGGCCTGGCTGGTCGAACACCGGCTGTCGAAGCGCTTGGCCTGCCACCACTGTGGCTACGAACTGAGCGCGCCCGACGCCTGCCCGGAATGCGCAACCGGCGATTGTCTGGTCGCCTGCGGTCCGGGGGTCGAGCGCATTGCCGACGAGGTAAAAGACCTGCTGCCAGACGCCCGCGTGGCGCTGGTCACCTCCGATACGCTGAACAATCCGGAGCGGATCGCCGAGTTCGTTGAATCGGCGGAAAATGGCATGATCGACGTGATTGTCGGCACCCAGTTGGTGACCAAGGGCTATCACTTTCCGGAACTGACGCTGGTGGGCGTGGTCGATGCCGACCTTGGCCTGGAAGGCGGCGACTTGCGCGCCGGAGAGCGCAGTTACCAGCAGATCGCCCAAGTCGCCGGGCGGGCCGGTCGCGGCGAGAAACCCGGCGAAGTGCTGATCCAGACCCGCCACCCTGAGGCACCGGTTATCGCTGCGCTGGCCAGCGGTGACCGCGAGGCCTTCTACGCCGCCGAAACCGAAGCCCGCCGCGACGCGGGAGCGCCGCCGTTTG
>JBDUBN010000568.1:0-1846 GCA_040004085.1 Novosphingobium sp. | reverse complement strand
CTTTGCTCGATGGTTCCAAACATCGGTTCGCCGCCCGGTCCGATGCCCTCCATCCGGATCGTGTCGCCGAACGTCATGAACGACGTGGCGGGTGCGCCGTTGGCAATGACCTCTATGGCCCGGCGCTCGGAAATGCAGGCTGATCCGCGCTGCGCATAGTCGGCGTTCGAGACGGTGCCCGAGCCGATAATCGTTCCGGCAACAAGGTTTCTCGTCCGCGCCGCGTGAGCCACCAGTTCGGGAAATGAAAACGACATTTCCTCTCCGTTGACCAGCCCAAAGCGGGTGCCGTTCCACGTCACATCGAGATCGAGGCACACGCGCCCGTCGCGCCATCCACCGCCCAGTTCGTCTGGCGTGACGGCGAAGGGCGCGACGCTGCAGGCGGGCTTGGCCTGAACCCAGCCGAAGCCGGTTTTCATTTCGATGGGGGCGAGAGTTCGCAGTGACCAGTCGTTGATCTGGACGATTAGCCGGATGTACTTTTCGGCCTCGTCCGCCGTCACTCCCATCGGCACGGCATCGACGATAACCCCGAACTCGCCCTCGAAATCGATGCCCAGTGCGGGATCGGTGAACGGCACCGGATCGCAAGGCCCCAGAAAGCAGTCCGAAATCCCTTGATACATAAGTGGCCGCGCGCGATCGATCGGATCGAGACCGAAAGCGATCTGCATCAGTTCGCCGTGGTTGGCGAAGGCAGAACCGTCCAGCCACTGCCATGAGCGCGGGAGCGGCGCGCGCAGCGTTCGGGCGTCAAGCGGCGCGCCGTCGCCGGCATTCACGGCGGTTGACAATGCCAACAACTCTGGCGCCGCCTCGTCCCACCGGTCCATCACGCCCAGCAGGTTCGGCCATTCCGGCCCGGCGGCAAGCGCGCGGGCGCCATCGTGCGAAACGACGATCAGCTCTCCATCGGGAGTGCCGTTGGCGCGGGTTGCGAGCTTCATGAATCAGTCCTCGATTATCGCGACAGCCCGGGTCCAGCCAGCCGATGCGCCTTTGATCTTGTGCGGAAAGCAGCTTACCGTGAACCCGTTTCCGGGTAGCGCCTCAAGGTTGTGCAGCTTTTCAAGATGGCAATAACCGATTTCGCGTCCGGCCTTGTGACCTTCCCAGATGAGCGAGGTGTCGCCGGTTTCCACGACCTTTTTGGCGGTATGGACGAATGGTGCATCCCAACTCCACGCGTCGGTGCCGGTCACGCGGACACCGCGCGAGGTCAGGTATATAGTCGCTTCATAGCCCATGCCGCAGCCTCGGCTGACGTAGTCGGGATCGCCCAGCGCCAGTCCGGCCGCGGTGTTGACCAGAACGATATCAAGCGGCCTGAGCGTGTGGCCAATGCGGGCCAGTTCAGCCTCGACATCGGCGGCGGTAACAACATAGCCGTCCGCGAAGTGCCTGAAATCGAGCTTTACGCCGGGCTGGAAACACCATTCGAGCGGGATCTCGTCAATGGTCAGCGAAGGTGCGCCGCCATCCTGGGTCGGATGAAAGTGCCAGGGCGCATCCAGATGCGTGCCGTTGTGCGTGGTCAGGTGCACCCATTCTACCGCGGCGAACCCGGCGTTATCCGGGGTCTGGTCTGCGGTGACGCCGGGGAAGAAATGCGCGAGTTCGCCCATCGTCTCGCCGTGGGTCTGATAGGTTATCTCCGGACGCAGGAACGGCGGATCACTGACGACGTCGTTGCACAGAGTGATCGAAAGATCGATAAATTGGCGCGCCATGTTGCCTCTCAAGCAAGTGTGAGTTCGGTCGGGCGTGATCCCTGTGCGTAGAATGACAGATCGCCCTCAACCTGTAGACGCGGCACAAGCACCGTCCGCAGGCCGGTGGTTTG
>JBDUBN010000567.1:0-1849 GCA_040004085.1 Novosphingobium sp. | reverse complement strand
CCGCCTGATGCTCCGCCTGAACTCCCGCGATAGGGGCTTTGACGCGGCCTTCCGCCGTCTGGTTGCAGACCGGCGCGAAAGCGACGGCGATGTCGCGCGTGATGTCTCGCTGATCCTGAAGGATGTGCGCAATCGCGGCGATGCGGCGCTGGCCGAATATACCTCCCGATTTGACGGCCATAACCTGTCCAGCGAGGCCGATTGGCGCATCTCTCCGGCGGATTGCCGCGAGGCGTTTGACAACCTGCAACCCGATCTGCGCGCCGCGCTGGAACTGGCCGCACAGCGCATCCGTGCCTATCATGAGGCGCAGCGCCCCGACGACCGCGACCACACCGACGAACTGGGCGTGCGGCTGGGTGCGCGCTGGAATGCCGTGGACGCGGCGGGCCTGTATATTCCCGGTGGCCGGGCGAGCTATCCGTCGTCGCTGCTGATGAACGCCATCCCTGCCAAAGTGGCCGGGGTTGAGCGGCTGGTGGTCGTCACCCCGACACCAAAGGGCGCAGTGAACCAACTGGTCATGGCAGCGGCGCATCTCGCCGGTGTGGACGAGATCTGGCGCGTCGGCGGCGCTCATGCAGTGGCCGCGCTGGCCTATGGCACTGACCGTATCCGGCCCGTTGACGTCATCACCGGCCCCGGCAACGCCTGGGTGGCTGAGGCCAAGCGGCAACTGTTTGGGGTAGTCGGCATCGACATGGTTGCCGGGCCGAGCGAAATTCTGGTCATCGCCGACGGCAAGAACAATCCCGACTGGATTGCCGCCGATCTGCTCAGCCAGGCCGAACACGATCCAGTCGCGCAGTCGATCCTGATTACCGACGATCCGGTGTTTGCCGATACCGTCGCCGACCGCATTGGCGTGGAACTCGGCATGTTGCCTACCGCCCGCGTTGCCCGCGAAAGCTGGAACAACCACGGCACGATCATCGAAGTGGCCAACCTGGACGAGGCCCCTGCCCTCGCCAACGCGCTGGCAGCGGAACACGTCGAATTGGCCGTGGACGATCCCGAAGAACTGTTCGCCCGCATTCGCCACGCGGGCAGCGTATTCCTTGGCCGTCACACGCCAGAGGCGGTTGGCGATTACATTGCCGGACCCAACCACGTCCTGCCCACCGGACGCCGCGCGCGGTTTTCGTCGGGCTTGTCAGTGCTGGATTTCATGAAGCGCACCAGCTTTATCCAGCTGGATGCCGCAGCGCTGGCGGCCATCGGCCCGGCGGCCATTGCCCTTGCCGAAGCGGAGGGCCTGCCTGCCCATGCCCGGTCAATCGAAACGAGACTCGGTATATGACAACCCCAAACCCAAAGCCTGCCAATTCCAAAGCCCGCGCCGTCGCCCGGCTTTCCGCCGTGCAGGCGCTGTATCAATACGATATGGAGGGCACAAAGCTGCCCCGCCTGCTCGACGAATTTCACCAGCATCGCCTGGGCCGTGAAATCGACGATGAGGTGGACGATACGCTTTACGCCGAGGCTGAAGGCGCATTTTTCGACGATCTGGTCACCGGCACCATCGCTCGCCGTGATGAAATTGACGAGCTGGTCGCCGGAAAGCTGGCTGAGGGCTGGAAGCTGACCCGGCTCGACAAGACCATGCTGCAAGTGTTGCGCGTGGGAACCTACGAACTGCTCGCCCGCGCCGATGTACCGACAGGTGCGGCGATCAACGAATACATCGACGTCGCGCGCGCGTTTTTCGACACGCGTGAGGCGAAGTTCGTCAATGGTGTGCTGGATGCGGTGGCCAAGGCGGTTCGTTGAGCTACCCATAATACCACTCGTCATTGCGAGCGTAGCGAAGCAATCCAGAGTTGGTCTACGCAGACTCTGGATTGCTTCG
>JBDUBN010000566.1:0-1851 GCA_040004085.1 Novosphingobium sp. | reverse complement strand
TTTCGATATACGGCTGCTCCCAGTCGTACTTCCACTCCGTAATCTTCTCGGCGACACCGGCGACATTGAAGTTGATCGAGCCCATGCTCATCGTGGCGACTTCAGGCTTGGCCCATATAGCTGGGGCCAGCCGTTCGTCCATCGTCATGCCGAGCCCGCCGCCGGTCGTGATGTTGAGGATGGCGGCGGTCTGCTGCTTCACGCGCGGGAGAACCTGACCGAACAGCTTCGGGTCCTGGGTCGGTTTCCCGTTCTCTGGATCGCGCACATGGAAATGAATCATGGCCGCCCCCGCTTCCGCCGCGGCGACGGCTTCGGCGGCGATCTGGTCGGGAGTGATCGGCAGATAGGGCGACATGGACGGGGTGTGGACCGATCCGGTTACCGCACAGGTGATGATGACCTTCTTAGACTTACGCATCAGCTTTCTCCTAAAAATTCATTTCATTCGTGGCGACGTTCCCGCCGCCTGCCGCCACCCCGGCGAACCTAATTGAACATCTGAAGATCAGTTGCGCGCTCACCCTCAAACGGGTTGCGGCCATGACCAATCTGGAGGTTGTCGACGATCATCACATCGCCTTGCTGCCACTTCCAATAGATCGTGGCGTCATCGACGACTTCTGCCAAAGCCAGTTCCTCTTCGGGGCTGAGCGGTTCGCCATTGCCCAGCACCATTGCGCTAGGAATTTTCTGCGAAGCCAGCAGTTGCTTGGCTTCCTCGTTCTTTTCCCTGTCGGCCTTGGTCCGGGCGTTGGTGTGGAGGGCGGTGCGGTAGAACTCTTTTCCGGTCGCCGGGTGCACGACGAAGGCCGGCAGACGGCTGAAGACGGTCAAGCTGCCATCATCATGCCAGTGCGGCTCCATGCCCCGGTGCCGACACACCTCATCGACTTCCGCCTGCGAATCCGTGTAAAATGCAAAGTCCCACCCGCGCCGATCCATCAGCCGCGTTTCAACTTTCGATTGGGTCGGCGCGGCGAAGTTACGGATGACGAGCACGCCCTGCTCTTCCAGCTTCTTGCGGATTGGCAGCGGCAGATTGCGGGTCACCTTGGCCATGTCCGCGATGAGCGTCTCCCCGCCTTTTTCGGCGACCTTGCGCGCAAAAAAGGCGATGCGCGGCGGATAGTCCCGGACGTAGAACATCTCCTGGTGGATATAGATGGTCTGGTCACCAGTACGCTGGGTTGCTTCATAGACGCCCTTGTCCAGCGAACGGCGCGCCGCTGCCCCGCCCTGATAGTTGCCGTCGAAGACTGGGAACGGCGCCCCGATCTTGCCAAAGTCGGCCGTGGTCTGCAGCGGAAATCCGCGCAGCACGATGACACCGTGCTCTTCGATCAGGCGATCGATTGTCGGACGATTTTCATCGACCCAATCGGCCGCCTGTTCCACGCTCGCGAAAGCTCCGGGCTTGGCCTCGATGAACAGCGGCGGGATTCCGTCCGGGGATTTCAGCCCCGTCACCTTTGAGGCGATGTCGGCCGGTAACGAAACGGCGCCGCGTTCCTTCACATAATTTACCACCTGTAATCTCCTAAAATTGGCAGTCAGGCATCGACGGCGTAACCAGACCGATCCAGCATCCGCCGAACAGCCCTCCATTGCAGTTGAGCCGATGCTTCAATGATATGGCGTGGGACCAGGTCGCGAGTTGCCTGGAAGTGGGACTTGTCCAGCTCCAGCGCGTTGTCGACACCGCCTGACAGCGCATCGACCTGAATGCGGCACGCAGTTTCCAGCCGAAAGATGTTGGCAAAGGCTTGCGCGATCGAGCTGCCGCAGACCAGCAACCCATGGTTGCGCAGGATCATCAGGTCGGTGTCTCCCATGTCGTCGATGATCGAC
>JBDUBN010000565.1:0-1851 GCA_040004085.1 Novosphingobium sp. | reverse complement strand
CGTACCGGGTGATTACGTGGAAAGAGCGGGATTAACCCTGCTCCCTCGGGTGCGCATTGCGGTACACATCCAGCAAGGTCGCCGCATCGACCTGCGTGTAAATCTGCGTGGAGCCAAGGCTGGCATGGCCGAGCAATTCCTGCAAACTGCGTAAGTCCGCGCCCGCGCCCAGCAGGTGGGTGGCAAAGCTGTGACGCAGGGCATGCGGAGTTGCGGTAACGGGCAGGCCGAGGACAATGCGCGCGCGGGCCATCGCTTTTTGCACCATTCCTTGCGACAATGGTCCGCCTTTCGCCCCGCGAAACAGAGGCGTATCGCGCGTTACCGGCCACGGCGTTTTGCTCAGGTAATCCGCCACCGCATCGCGCAGAATCGGCAGGATCGGCACCATCCGCTGCTTGTTGCCCTTGCCGGTAACGACCAGCGTTTCACCCAAGGGCAGCGCGGCGCCGGTCAGCGACAGCGCCTCAGCAATGCGCATCCCGGCGCCGTAGAGCAGCAACAACACAGCCCGGTCGCGCGCGCCGATCCATTCCTCGGTGGCATCCTCATGCACGGTAGCGGCAAGGTTGACGGCCTCATCGGGGGTAACCGGACGGGGCAGGCCTTTCTTGATCCGTGGTCCGCGCATACGCGGCGGAGCAGCGCCTTCGATCCCCGATTGCTGGCGGGCGAATAGAATGAACGCCTTCAGCGCCGACAATTCCCGCGCGGCAGAGGCATTGCTGATCCCCTCCGCGCGGCGTTTCGCCAGTTGTCCGCGCAGAGCGGCGGAGTCAATTTTGGCGAGGGTGGTCCAGTCGGTTTCCTCACCCTGATCAAGCAACCGCGCGGCAGTCGCGACATAGGCACGCACGGTATGCGGGCTGCGGCGGCGGCCATCGGACAAGTACGCGTGCCATGCCTCGAGCAAGTCGGCGCGGGTCATGCTTCAAGCCCCTCCTCTTTAGGGGAGGGGTTGGGGTGGGGCCTGTCGTTTGTCGGTGACGTTGCGTCAGAACGATAGGCCCCACCCCCATCCCCTCCCCTTAAGAGGAGGGGGGAAGAAGGCGTTGCCACCAGCGCGGCGGGCACCAGTTCACCCAGCAGTCCATCGAGCAGGGGCATGCCACTGCCGGTCACGCCGATGCGGTCGCCCTGCCGCCACGTCAGGCCCTTGCCCTCGTAAAAAGCCAGCCGCTGCAAATCGCACAGTTCACCTTGTGCAAAGCCAAAGCGGCGGGATAGCGCGGCAAGGTCGATCCCCTCTTTCAAGCGCAGGCCCATCAGCATGGCTTCGCTGGCCTGCTCACTGCGGCCTAGCGTGCGAATTTCGGCGATGCCGTGGCGGCGCCGGGCGATTGAATCGAGCCAGTTTTCCGGCTTCTTGTGCCGCACCGTCGCCATGCCGCCGCGCCGACCGTGCGCGCCAGGACCAATGCCGGCGTAGTCCTGATAGCGCCAGTACGTCAGGTTGTGGCGGCTGCATTCGTCTGGCTTGGCGTGGTTGCTGATCTCATAGGCTGGCAGCCCGGCGGCGGCAGTCACATCGCGCGTCAGGGTAAACAAATCGGCGCAAGTGTCCTCATCCAGCGGAGTAAATTCATGCTGGCGGACCATGGTTTCAAATCGCGTGCCGGGTTCGATGGTCAGCTGATATAGCGAGAGGTGCCCGGTGCCGAACCCCAGCGCGCGTTGCAGTTGCGCCTGCCATTGCGCCACCGTTTGGCCGGGCAGGGCATAGATCAGGTCGAACGTCACCCGCCCGAAATGCTGCTGCGCCACATCCAGCGCCGCCAGCCCTTCGGTCACATCATGCAATCGCCCAAGGAACTTCAGCGCCGCATCATCCAGCGATTGCAGGCCCAGCGA
>JBDUBN010000004.1:0-20725 GCA_040004085.1 Novosphingobium sp. | reverse complement strand
CTGGCCGAGCTGACCGGCATCTTCGCGGGCAATCGCGCGAATATTGTGCTGCTGGAAATGACCCAGCGGGACGACCTGTTTGGCACTTATGAAGTGGACCTTGAGGTTTCCGACCTGGCCCACCTCGCCCGCATCATCAGTGCCCTGCGGGCCAGCGACGCCGTCGCAGAGGCAGAGCGAATCTAACTCCCGGAAAGCAGACAAAAAAAGGCCCGATCGATCCGACCGGGCCTATAAAAGTTTTGGGAGAGGATGCCTGAAAGGCACCTTCTATGTGCACTGCACCCAGCTATTGTGCAAGTGCGAAAAACGCGATTTTGATTGAATTTTTTGCAACTAACCGGTCATCAGCCGTTAAGGTCGCCTGAATTTCATGACAAATCTGTCAGTCTTCCCACGAACTCCCGGATCAAAAACGCGCAACGTGTGATCATCCGTGCTGCGGTGCAGCACATCGCTTTGCGATTCGAATACGAACCCCACACGCTCCATCGCCGCGCGGGCCGCCGCCGGATCGATGCGGTGCAGGCTGCCCGCAATCTGGCTAACATCACCCGCTGGTCCCACATGATCGGCGATGATCACATGGCCGCCCGGCCTGACCGCAGCGAACCAGTTGGCCATGATATGCTCGGCGCTCGGTGCAGGCGCGCCCGACTCCGGCGATTGCGGGCGCGGCGGCAAAAACAGGTCGTGAAAAACCAGATGGGTGAAAACCATGTCGACGCTGCGAGGCGCCAGATCGAGGTTGGGCGAGGCAATTACGGTCACGTTGGAATGCGCGGCACGCACCTTGTCCCAACCTTCCGCCTTGTAGAATCGCGGGGATTCCAGCGCCAGGACTTTGCCTTTCGGCCCGACCACCGCCGCCAGAAGTTCGCTATAATAGCCACCACCGGCGGAATAGTCCGCCACCACGTCACCGCGCTTAAGCCCGGCAAAGTCCAGCACGGCCGCCGGATTGCGGCCTTCGTCCATTGCCCGGTTTTCCGCACTGCGAGCAGGAGCGGCCAACACCGCCGCGTAAGCAGCAGGCTTGGCCGCCAACGGAGCGGCGCCAGCCAATAGCAAGGGCATGAACAACAGGGCTAATTTCATCGCAGGCCTCCCGGAAATGGAATGTCTGGGAGACTAAGTGAAATTCAGTGTGCCAACAATAACGCCGGTCCATTGGCGAGCGACAGGAACGTATTGGTCACCCCGCCGAACAGGAATTCGCGCAAGCGGCTGTGGCCAAACGCGCCCATCACGACCAGCGCCGGGCGGCAGCTCTGGAATTCGTGCGCCAGTGTTTCGTCTACTCCGCCTTGCCGGGAAAGTATTTTCAACTCCGCACAGATGCCGTGGCGTGACAGGTATTCCAGCGCCTCGGTCGCGGGCCAGTCAGAGGCGGCTCCCTGCACGGTCAGCACGGTCACGTTGTCGCAGCCCGCCAGCAGCGGCAGTGAACAGCGCAAGGCATAGCCCGCCTCGGCGCTGCCGTCCCAAGCGATGCAGGCCGACTCCAGCGGAAAAGTCAGCACGCGATCGTCATTCACCGCCAGCACCGGGGACCGCACGGCCAATGGCAGGTCACCAGCGACATAATCCGCGCGCGAGACAATGATCACATCCGCCAGACGGCCAAATTCAGCCAGCGCCGAAACCGGTTCGGATTCGGCGCGCACCACGTCACACGGCACATCTTCGCGTGCCAGCCGAGTCATGACTTCGCTGGCATAGACATCATCGCGGGCCAATGCCTCGTGCAGCGCATCAATGGCCACTATCGAGCCGCCCATCGAATCAACCGACGTGTATCGCGCCACCGGCGTATCAACCAGCAGACTGACATGGCCGCCAGTCATCCGGGCAAGCGAAAGTGCTGTTTCCACCCGCGATTTTGCTTCATCGTTGCGGTCAGCTTGAACGAGGATCGAGCGCATTGATCGGCTCCTTTCCTGAAAGCCCTCGCACGGTTTAGCACGAATTGCCGCCGCCTAATATGACATGGATCAATCCTGCAACTTGCCTTCACGCCTATCGGCAGATAGCAGGTTCGAGCGCAAAAGCCCGGCAAGCCCATCACCCAAGGCGAAATTGGTGACAGATTTGAACGGCCAGCCTAAGCAAGCCGATTACTGCGGGAGGCAAGATTACTTGCCCCACATTTGGAGGAATCATGAACAAACTCTATCCCGATGCCCGCTCTGCCCTTGATGGGGTGCTGCGCGACGGCATGTTGATCGCCAGCGGCGGCTTCGGCTTGTGCGGGATTCCCGAACGACTGCTGGATGCGGTGCGCGACAGCGGGGTCACCGGCCTGACTTTTGCCAGCAACAACGCCGGGATCGACAACGAAGGCATTGGCAAACTGCTGCGCACGCGGCAGGTCAAGAAAATGATCGCCAGCTATGTCGGTGAAAACAAGGAGTTTGAACGGCAGTATCTGGCTGGCGAACTGGAAGTTGAATTCTGCCCGCAAGGTACACTGGCCGAACGGATGCGCGCAGGCGGTGCCGGCATTCCCGGCTTCTTCACCAAGACCGGCGTCGGGACTCTGGTGGCCGAGGGCAAGGACGTGAAGAATTTCGGCGGTCAGGACTACATCATGGAGCTTGGCCTGTTTGCCGACCTTTCGCTGGTCAAGGCATGGAAGGCTGACGAAACCGGCAACGTCGTGTTCCGCAAGACAGCGCGCAATTTCAACGTTCCCGCCGCCACTTGCGGCAAGGTCTGCATCGTCGAGGTTGAGGAAATCGTGCCCACGGGCAGCCTTGATCCCGAAGCGATCCACTTGCCCGGCGTCTATGTCCAGCGCATGATCGTGGGCGCGCCTTACGACAAGAAGATCGAATTCCGCACCGTGCGTGAGCGCGAATCCGCATGATCGAGCGGGGGCGCTCACCATGGCTGCAGGGGGCGCGGCTGGCGGTCCTGCTAGGGCTGCTGCCATCGCTGTCGGGCTGCGCGGCGGTTGCCATTCCGGTGATCGCGGCGGGTGCGATGGCAAAATCGCGCGCTGATGCGCACAAGCAGGACCAACCGCAGCCCGCAGCCTCACCAGCAGCCCAGCCCCCAGCTCAACCGGCACGGGCAGAGCGCACAGTGGGCGCTCCCGTTCCCGTCCCCCTGCCTGAACGCATTCCCGTATTCGCCGGGGAAGGCAGCACGCGGGCGTCGCTGCTGCCGGGCGGCAGACCAGATCCGGTGGTTGGCCGCATGGCCATTTCGCTCGACACGCCGAGCGCCAACCCGGGGCTGATCACCGCTCCGCAGCCAGAAGCACCCGCGCCGGTTGTCGCGCCTGCCGCTGTGCCAGCGGCATATGTCGCGCCACAGCCTGATGCACCCTTACCGATGGCACCGGCACCTGCCCGGTTCGTACCCCCAGCACAGGAAGCGCCGCCGCCCGTCGCCGCTGCTCCTGAACCTGTGCACGAACCTTACAGCGGCACTGGCGAGGGCACGCTTTTGATCCCGCCACCGACGCGCGGTGATCCAGTGGTTGCGCCCGCCCCGCTGCCCCGGCTCGCTCCGCAAGTTGCCGCGCTACCAACGCCTCCCCCCGCGCTGGTGCCCCTGCCTGCACCGCGTCCGATGTCCAGCCCCTCGGCAGGCGCGGTGTTTCGCCCGATGGATAGCACCCCCAGCAGCGGTTATCTCGGCTTTACCGCCTTTGCGATCTCGCACGCCAATGCCCCGGATGCGTCAGCGGTTGCGGGCGTGATCGATCTGAAAAGCCCGCTCGCCGCGCCGCATCTGGCGCAGTGCGGGGGACAGGCTCCGGCGGTGGTGATCGATCTTGACCCCGGCCTCAGCGTGTTCAATCCCGCCGCCGCCGAACCGCAGCCCGGCCTTGGCGAGGCTCTCGCCGCACTGCGCAGCGCCGGAGTGACGGTGATGTGGGCCTCTGCCATGCCGGTCGAACGCGCCGAGGACGTCCATGTCGCGCTAGCCCGCACCGGGCTTGATCCGGCGCGGATTGACCGCCTGCTGCTGCTCAACGGTCCCGGTGACCGCAAGCAGGCCCGCCGTGCTGCTGCCGCGCGCAACTGGTGCGTGATCGCCATGGCCGGCGACCGGCGCGGCGATTTCGACGAAGTGTTCGATTACCTACGCGATCCCGATGCCCGCATCCCGGCCGACGACCTGTTCGGCAAGGGCTGGTACATCGCGCCTCCCCCGCTTCCATAAGGCCCGCCTCCATTAAGGACTGTATCCATGACCACCCATGACGGCCTGACCAAAGGCTGGACCCGTGACCAGATGGCCGCCCGTGCCGCGCAGGAACTGCAGGACGGCTTTTACGTAAATCTCGGCATCGGCATCCCGACGCTGGTGGCCAACCATGTGCCAGAGGGCATGGAAGTCACCCTGCAATCGGAAAACGGTATGCTCGGCATCGGCCCGTTCCCCTATGCCGGAGAGGAAGACGCCGATTTGATCAACGCCGGCAAGCAGACCATCAGCGAACTGCCGCAGTCCGCCTATTTTGACAGCGCCGCCAGCTTTGCGATGATCCGGGGCGGGCATATCGACCTGACCGTGCTGGGCGCGATGGAAGTGGCCGAAAATGGCGACATCGCCAACTGGATGATTCCGGGCAAGATGATCAAGGGCATGGGCGGCGCGATGGACCTCGTCGCCGGGGTCAAGAAGATCATCGTCGTCATGGAACATTGCGCCAAGGACGGCAGCCCGAAGTTCATTCCCGCCTGCACCCTGCCGCTGACTGGCCGCAACGTGGTCGACATGGTAATAACCGATCTTGCGGTATTTGCCCGTCCGGATCACACTTCGCCGTTCCGACTCATTGAGTGCGCCCCGGGCGTTTCGGCTGAGTATCTTCGCGGCAAAACTACTGCTCACTACGTCGTTTGAGAAAGAGTACATCCATGACCGATCTCGCCAATATCCCGCTTGCCCGCATTGATGGCAGTGCAGACAGCCTCGCCAACCATTCCGGCAAAGTGCTGCTGGTGGTCAACGTCGCATCCAAATGCGGCCTGACCCCGCAGTACGAAGGCTTGGAAAAGCTGTACCAGCGGTTCAAGGATCAGGGGCTCGAAGTGCTCGGCTTTCCGGCCAATGATTTCGGCGCCCAAGAGCCCGGCAGCGATCCGGAAATCGCGCAGTTCTGCTCGCTCAACTACTGCGTATCGTTTCCGCTGTTCACCAAGGGCGACGTCACCGGCCCCGGCAAGCAGCCGTTGTACGCCGCGCTGACAGAAGCCAAGCCTGAGAAGCAGGGCGACGCCAACCAGTGGCGCGACAAGCTGCGCGGCTATGGCATCACGCCGACCGAAGACCCCGAAGTGCTGTGGAACTTTGAAAAGTTCCTGATCGGCCGCAATGGCAAGGTCGCCGCCCGCTTCTCGCCCGATACCACACCCGATGACGCGGCCTTGGTCGGCGCTATCGAAGTGGAATTGGCCAATCCGGCCTGATGCCAGCATGACCGGCTTTCGCCAGCGACTGACGGCGGACCTTACCGCGCGTTATCTCGACATTCTGGCGTCGGTCTACATCTATAACGAGCATCGCGGTTACACCTCGCTGGACCGCGTGCTCGAAGCGGTGCGGGCGCATAGCCCCGACGACGCGCATTTCATCGCCGCGGTCACCAAGCATCGCGGCGATGAATACAAGCACTATCACATGTTCAAACGCTGGTTCGAACGCCAAGGCCGCATGCCGCTGGCGCTCGACCGGGGCGTTGGCCACATCGACCGGTTCATCCTCAAATGCTTTGGCTGCACCATTGACGAGATGGACACCGGCGCGGTCGCAGCCAGTCCCGACGAGTTTGAAAAGCTGTGCCGGGTGATCATGCTGACCGAGCAGCGCGGCCTCAAGCAGGTGGAAATCCTGCTGAAGAACCGCATGGTCCTGTCAGACACCGTGATGACACGCATCTTTCAGGTGGTGCACAAGGACGAGCCCGACCATTTCCTACCCTATCAGCACTGGCTGGAAAGCCGAGGGCGAGCCAAGCCGCGCTGGCAGGAAAAGCTGACCGACCTGATGATCCACCGCACATTGTTGCTGGGCAAGATCCCGGCGCTGTTCCTCGATCCCGCCCTACCACGGATGCAAAGCTGGCCGCATGAGGGCGATAAGGTGGTTGCGACAGGGCAATAGCGACCAGACGGGGCGCCGAACGGTCCGGCTTATTTGACATTCAGGCGTTTTCCGCCAATTGGCGCGCTCGGGTCCTATCAACCGCGCGGCGCCTTCCGGCCTGACCAGAGCGGATACGCAGTAACAAGTCGCCAATGACGCATACGAACATTACGAGCGAACGCGAACTGCTTGGCTTTACCGCGCCGGCATCGCTGCAACAACCGAACCGCATTGCCGGCCATTGGATGGCGGCCAAGATCGCTCTGAGCGGGCTGGCCGTTGCGGCAATGATGATTCGCACCGGGCTGCGGGTCGCGCCGGAAAATCTAGGCTTTGCCGCCGCGTCGCTGCTCATGTTCGGTCTGGCGACAGCGCGGATCTGGGCTCGGCGGGCGGCTTCACGCTTTCAGGAACAGTTGCGCGATTTTTCCGAGGATATCCTGCTGTTTCTGTCGATCTGCCTGCTGGGCGTGATCGCCAGCTATCCGCTGGCGGCGGACAGCAGCGGCTTTGCTGACGCGGGGCTGCACCGCATGGACCAGTTTATGCATTTCGACTGGCTGTTCTGGTATCGCACCGTCTCGCACTTCCCGGCGCTGCAACTGATTGGCGTCTGGGCCTATGCCTGCATCTATGTCTCGCCGATCATCCTGCTGGGATACTTCGCGTGGACCCACCAACGGCTCGCGGCACGGCAATTTCTGGTGACGTTCTGGCTGGCCATCGTGCTGACGCTGCTGCTGTTTCCGCTGTTTCCGGCGGAAGGACCGCTGGCCTACCTGTGGCATGGCCGCATTCCATACATGCCCACCAGCGCGCTGTATCAGGAGCAATTGATCCCGGCACTGCGCACCGGACGCGTCACCAGCATCGACATGGGCGCCCTGCGCGGACTGGTCTGCGCGCCCAGCTTTCACACGGTTTCCGCCGTGGTCTATCTGGCGGCAGCGTGGCCGATCAAGCGGCTGCGCTGGGTACTAGTATCGGTCAACGTGGCGATGCTGCTGGCGACCCCGATCGAGGGTACGCATTATCTGTCAGACATGATCGCCGGGCTGTTCGTGGCGGTATTTGCCATTCTGGCCGTGCGGACCGGGCTGCGGCTGGTATGGGCCAGCAACGGCAAGCTGGCCCAGAGCACGTAGATTCAGATCAGGCGCAAGCAGCCTTAAGCTTCTCCACCAGATCAGTGCGCTCCCACGGGAAGGCATCGCCCTGCGCCTTGCGGCCAAAGTGGCCATAAGCGGCAGTCTGCGCGTAGATCGGCTTGTTCAGTCCCAGATGCGTGCGAATGCCGCGCGGCGTCAGCGTGACGAGTTGCGGCAGGACCGTTTCGAGCAAGCTGGCTGAAACGGTGCCGGTGTCGTGCAGATCGACATAGAACGACAGCGGTTCGGCGACGCCAATGGCATAGGCGATCTGGATCGTGCAGCGCCGCGCGAGGCCAGCGGCGACCACATTCTTCGCCAGATAGCGGGTGATATAGGCGGCCGAGCGGTCAACCTTGGTTGGATCCTTGCCGCTGAACGCGCCGCCGCCGTGCGGGCTGGCGCCGCCGTAAGTGTCGACGATGATCTTGCGCCCGGTCAACCCGGCGTCGCCGTCCGGCCCGCCGATTTCGAACCGGCCGGTGGGGTTGATGTGATAGACCGTCCTGTCGGTCAGCAGTTCAGGCGGCAGCACGTCGGCGATGACTGCCTTCACATAATCGCGCAGTTCCGCGTACTTGGCCGCATTGCCCTCGCCGTCGTAATGGTAATAGTCCGGCGCATGCTGCGTGGAGACGACGATGGCGGTCGCCTCAACCGGGCGCTCGTTTTCATATCGCAGCGTGACCTGGCTCTTGGCGTCAGGCTCAAGAAACGGGGCGGCCCCGCTCTTGCGGTCGGCGGCCAGACGCTCAAGGATCTTGTGGCTGTAATCTAGCGTCGCGGGCATCAGGTCGGGCGTTTCGTCCGAGGCATAGCCGAACATGATCCCCTGGTCGCCGGCGCCTTCATCCTTGTTGCCGCTGGCATCGACGCCCAGGGCAATTTCGGGCGACTGGCCGTGCAGACGGTTGATGAATTCAAACTTTTCCCAGTGAAAGCCGACCTGCTCATAGCCGATCCGCTTGACCGTGGCGCGGACGGTCTGCTCGATTTCCGCCTGAGCACCCGGTGCCCACTCACCGTTTTCGTACACGCCCTTGCAGCGGATTTCACCAGCCAGCACAACCAATTGCGTCGTGGTCAGCGTTTCGCAGGCGATGCGCGCTTCCGGGTCTTTCGACAGGAACAGATCGACAATCGAGTCGCTGATCTGGTCGGCAACCTTGTCAGGATGGCCTTCGGAAACGGATTCAGAGGTGAACAGAAATTCGCTGCGCATAAGAACACTCATATAAAGGAAGCTTTATGTCTGTGTTCGCTCTAGCCTTGGCGGCGGCGTATGGCAACCAGCGACAGGACAAGAAGAACTGCGGCCCAGCCAAGTGGAAGCATGTTGCCCGCCTGCGCAAACAGCGTCGGCACGTGCGCGGGCGGCACGGTGCCATCCAGCCGCCCGGCGACCATGCGCGGCAAGCTGGCGCGGACAATCCCGTCCGCATCGATCACCGCGCTGATGCCGTTGGTAGTCGCGCGCAGCACTGGCAGCCCCTCCTCAATCGCCCGCAACCGCGCCTGCGCCAGATGCTGAGGCGGGCCCCAAGTGCCGAACCAGCCATCGTTCGACGGGTTGAAAATGTACGAAGGCCGGTGCGCCGGATCGACCACTTGCCCCGAAAACACGATCTCATAGCAAATCTGGATCGCCGCCTTGCCCCACGGGCCAAGTTGCAAGGTGCGCGGCCCCGGACCGGCCTGAAAATCAACGCTGCCTGGCACCAGCCGTGACAGGCCGATCGGCTCAAGCAGCGTGCGCATCGGCAGATATTCGCCGTAGGGCACCAGATGCGCCTTGGCATAACTCGCCCGGATCGCCCCCGCATCATCCAGCACGCTGACAACATTGCGCGCGCCGATCACCTGCTCACTGCGCACATCGAGATCGACAGTGCCGGTCAGCAGCGCCGAATTACGCCCCACCACCCGCGCAATCCGTGCCCGTGCCGCGCGCGGATCGGCGGCGTAGGTATTCTCTTCATAGAAAAAGCGCGGATAGCCTTCGCGCAGGTAGTCCGGAATGCCCGATTCAGGCCACAGGACCAGCCGCCGCTCGCCGGTATTCAGCGGCGCGGTCAGGCGGGCGGTGCGGGCGAATTGTTCCTCGAACTTGGCGGGGTTGTCGATGTCCTGCTGAGGGATACCCGGCTGGATCAAGGTGTAGGCCAGCGTGCCGACCGGTGGCGGGATCCGTCCCGTGAACAGCATTGGCGATAACGCGCAGAGCAGCAGCAAACCGAGCGCCTTGGCCCACGAATTCTCCCACCGGGAAACAGCAATCCACAAGCCGCCACCGATCAGGACTACCACGCCGGAAAGGCCGTAAGTCCCCGTCCAGCGCGCCAGCATGGCCCACCCCTGCCCGTCGAAACCGCCGAGCAGCACAACCCCCAGCGGGTTCCACGCAAAGCCAGAGAAAAGCCAGCTCCGCAGCCATTCGCTCACGATCCAGCTAGCGGCAAATGCGGAGACGAGAGCGGCACCCTGCCCGCGAAACCGCCACGCCGCCGCAGCCGCGATGGCCGGATATATCGCCAGAAACAGCGACAGCAGAAACACCGCGATCCAGCCGAGCCAGACCGGCATCGCCGCCTGATAGGTAAAAGCCGTGGCGATCCAGTTGTTGCCAAGACAAAAGTGTCCGACACCCCACAGCCAGCCGATCAGACCCGCCTGCCGCAAGTTCGGCGCGGCGGCGATCAGCGCGGTCAGCCCCGCCACTCCCAGCAGCGTCAAGGGCCACAAATGCAGCGGCTCAAACCCGCAAGCGGCCAGTGCCCCCAACACCGGCGCGGCAACGCGCGCCCGGGCAAGGGAATTTACGACAATGAAAGTATTGCATGGGCGTCGTGTGCTCATCGGCACAGCTTCGGGCGCGTCGCAGCGCCATACCTAAAACAGCTCAACTGCAACATCCGCAACCCCACATCCGTCTTCCCTGAGCTTGTCGAAGGGCTGTACTTGTTCTGTGAACGGCGATCAGTCCAAAGAAAAAAGCAGCCCTTCGACAAGCTCAGGGAGAACGGAACAGGGTTGAACTGAGCGTTGAGATTATTATTCCGCGCTTTCCTCGGCAACAACCTTGCGCGGGCGACCACGGCGCTTGGGCACAGGAGCTTCTTCAGCGGCAGGTGCAGCGACCGGAACTGGTGCGGGTGCGGGTGCAGCAGCGATCGGAGCCGGGGTCGGAGCCTCTTCCCGCGCGCTGCTGATCGGCGGCGGCAGGATCGAAACGTCCAGCGTGCCGCCGGCATCGTCCGCGTCGCGGTTGGCATTGCGATCAGGCCGACGATCTTCGCGGCGAGGACGCAGGCCGCGTGCACCGCGCACGAACGGATTTTCCGCCGGCGCGTATTCAGTCGCGGGCGTAACCTCGACAGCTTCGGCTACCGGCTCGACCGTTTCAGTCGAACGCGGTTCTCGATCTTCGCGGCGGGGCCGTTCCTCACGGCGGGGGCGATCGTCCTGCCGGGGACGTTCCTCGCGGCGCGGGCGCTCGTCCTGACGCGGACGTTCCTCCTGACGGGGACGTTCCTCGCGGCGGGGACGTTCTTCGCGGTTGCTGTTACGCTCGTTGCCGCCCTCTACAGCGCCATCGTTCCCGCGATCTTCGCGTTCACGGCGGGTCGTGTAGGTGGGCTGGTCAAAGCTGGGGAAATCGCTGGCCGACGGTTCTTCGGCCACGTCTTCCTCAACCTCGTTGCCGCCTTCCCAGCGCTCGTCACGGCGCATGCGCTGCTCTTCCTGGCGAATACGCGTATCGGCCAGAACCCGGAAGTAATGGTCGGCAAACTGAAGGAAATACTCCGCCTGCACGCGGTCACCATTCAGGTGGGCGTCGTGCGCTTGCTTGCGATACTTTTCCAGCAATTGCGGCGCGTTACCACGCGCGCGGCTGTCAATACGGTTGACCTGCTGGCCATTTCCGCCGCCGCCGCCACTGCCACCGCTGCTGCCCTGCGGACGGTTGTTGTTGCCGCGCCCGCGCCTGCGGTTATTCCCACGAATGTTGTTCAAGGGTGATCTTTCCTTAGCCCTGTTCTGCCGCTGGGCACATGCACCGGCTGGCAAAGTCGCTTGTCGCTTAACCGCAGTCCGAAACAGGGGTGCTGCGGCGCCCTGTATCTGCCTTGGGACATGGCATATGCGCCATGTTTCACCGCAAATTCTGGGACTGGCCTTAGCAGTGGGAAGCGTGCATCCATCCGCCGAGGCCTGAAACGAGGTCTAAAGCCCGCACCGCGCGTTGCCAAGCTAATTCTTCATGGCCAAACTATTTCTTTAGCATCGCCGTGAATTCCAGCACTCGTGGCCGTCCGCCCAGATCACGATGCAGCCGCGCGGCCATGCCCGCCGCCGCACCGATCGCGGTCACTGCGTCGGCCTGAGTCGCGCCGATCTCCACCAGCGCCACCCCGTCCGAAGCCAGCAAACCGGGCAATTGCGGCACCAACACGCGGTAATCGTCCAGCCCGTCCGCCCCGGCAAACAGCGCCCCCGCCGGTTCATGCGCCCGCACCGAGGGGGCAAGGTCTGCCTCATCCTCAACGTAAGGCGGATTGGCGAGGATCAGGTCGAACTGGCCAAGCCGGCCCGCCCAGCCCGGAACATGCCAATCAAGCTGTAACATCGCGGCCCGATCTGCCAGCCCCAGCGCCGCCGCGTTGTCCGCCGCCACCGTCAGCGCGGCGCCTGACCTATCAATGCCGACCCCCCGCGCGCCCGGCAGGCCATCCAGCACCGCCAGCAACAGCGCGCCGGAACCAGTACCGCAGTCAAGAATGCGCTGTGCCTCTGGTCGGGCAGCCAGCGCCGCCTCGACCAGCGCTTCGCTATCGCCGCGCGGGATCAGCACGTCGGGCGTAACGCGGAAATTCAACCCGTAGAACTCTTGAGAGCCAAGGATATAGGCCACCGGCTCATGCCCCAGCCGCCGCTCGATCAGCGCGGAGAAACCGGCGGGTGCTGGCAGCCCCATGTGTTTCAGCAATACATCCGACCGCGATACGTCAAGCGCATGGGCCATCAGCAGTTCGGCATCGAGCCGCGCAGTATCGCTGGTTACCCCAAGCAGTGCAGCAGCCTCGCGCAATGCCGCACCAACGGTCACCCCGTCACTCACCCAGCGCCGCCAGCCGCTTCGCCTGATCTTCGTTGATCAGCGTATCGATCAGTTCGCCGAGCGCCGGGCCTTCGAGCACTTCGGGCAGGCGGTGCAGGGTCAGGTTGATGCGGTGATCGGTGACGCGGCCTTGCGGAAAATTGTACGTGCGGATGCGTTCGGAGCGGTCGCCTGAACCGACCATCGCCTTGCGCGCCTCGGCCTCGTCGCCGTGGGCTTCGGCGCGTTTCAGGTCATACAGGCGCGTGCGAAGCACGGTCATGGCCTTGGCCTTGTTCTTGTGCTGGCTGCGCTGGTCCTGCTGGATGACGACCAGTCCGGTGGGCAAGTGGGTCAGCCGCACCGCCGAATCGGTCGTGTTAACGTGCTGCCCGCCCGCGCCCGATGCCCGGTAAATGTCGATCTTGATGTCGCCGTCGGCAATCTCGACGTCGACTTCCTCGGCCACCGGCAGCACTGCGACCGTGGCGGCGCTGGTGTGGATGCGGCCGCCGCTTTCGGTCACCGGCACGCGCTGGACCCGGTGGACGCCGCTTTCGAACTTCAGCTTGGCGAACACGCCGATGCCGGAAACACTGGCGATCACTTCCTTGAACCCGCCAAGGTCGTTGGCGCTGACCGAGTCCACCTCCACCCGCCAACCCTGCGTCGTGGCATAGCCTTCGTACATGCGGAACAGGTCGGCCGCGAACAAAGCCGCTTCGTCTCCGCCGGTCCCTGCGCGGATTTCGAGCATGGCTGGACGGGAATCCGCTGAATCGCGCGGCAGCATGGCGACGGCGAGGCTGTGCTCGGCCTCAGGCAGTTTTTGTGTGAGGTCTGCCAGTTCATCGGCGGCGATGGCCCGCATTTCGGGATCGCTGTCCTTGGCCATTTCGGCAAGCTGCGCCATTTCCGCGCGCATCGCGGCGACGTTGGCCGAGGCTCTGGCGACGGGCTCCAGTTCGGAATAATCACGGCTGGCGGCAACAAAATCCGGCCCCTCCAGCGTGCCGGAAGCGAGGCGCGCTTCGAGTTCGGCAAAGCGGCCGGAGATTTGGGCAAGGCGGGTGTCGGAGATGGTCATTGAAAGCCCCTCCCCTTCAGGGGAGGGGTTGGGGTGGGGCGTGTCCTGAATGGGCAGCGTCTCGTATTATCGACAGGCCCCACCCCAACCCCTCCCCTGAAGGGGAGGGGCTTAGGTAGCGCAAACCGTACCCCGATCTCGTCATGCTGAACTCGTTTCAGCATCCATCGTGCCCCACGAACAGGCGGCGCGAGAGGAGAAATGGTCCCTGAAACAAGTTCAGGGTGACGGGAAAAGTGAATAGCCATCAAGCTGTCACGAAATCTTCGAATATGTCGGCGACCCGCTCATTCGGCCTGATGAGCTTGATGGCCTCACGTTTTAATCCATCTCGAATATCGAGGGACACAACAGCGGCTGGGGCAGCTTTTACCGCACGATTAAACCGCTTGCGTGGGTTGCCGGTAGCGAAGAGTTCTGCAGTCACGCCGGCGCGGCGGTAAATCGTAACAAGCCGACTTGCTTCTGCCTCAAGTTCCGGATGTTCTGCGACAACAGCAACTTCTAGTTCAGCCTGGCCACAATCCCCCACCAACATCGCCAACCGCTCAATCCCAGCCGCCCAGCCGACCGCAGGCGTATGCGGGCCACCCAAAGTCTCAATCAACCCGTCATAGCGCCCGCCGCCCAGCACAGTGCCCTGCGCGCCCAGCCGGTCGGTGACGAACTCAAACGCGGTGTGGCGGTAGTAATCCAGCCCGCGCACCAGTGCCGGTGCCCTCGTCCACTCAACCCCGGCGGCGTCCAGCCCCGACGTCACCGCCGCGAAAAAATCCTGCGCTTCCGCATTCAGGTAATCGTCGATCATGGGCGCATCGGCCACGAAAACCTTGTCGCGCGGGTCTTTGGAATCCAAAATACGCAAAGGATTGCGTTCCAGCCGCTCCTGCGAATCTTCCGACAAGGCATCGCGGTGCGCGCGGAAGTATTCGATCAGCGCCGCGCGCCAAGCCTCGCGGCTGTCGGCATCACCCAGCGTGTTCAGCATCAGCGTCACGCCGTCCGATATGCCCAACTCCTTCAGCAACTGATCCGCCATTACCAGCAGTTCCACATCAGCCTGCGGTTCGCCCGCGCCGATGATCTCGGCATCAAGCTGGTGGAATTGCCGATACCGCCCCTTTTGCGGGCGCTCGTAACGGAACAGCGGACCGTGGGTGGCCAATTTCAGCGGCGCGTGTTGCTGCCAGCCGTTGGTCAGATAGGCGCGGGCGATGCCGGCGGTGAATTCAGGCCGCAGGGTCAGCGATTCGTCGCCGCGATCGAGAAAGCTGTACATTTCCTTCGACACCACGTCAGTCGTTTCGCCCAGACTGCGGCTGAACACGGCGGTCTTTTCAAACACCGGCATCTCGGCGCGGCGAAAACGGTAGAGTTTGCGAACGCGCTCAAACGTCTCGACCACGTGGGCAAAGGCCTCGGCCTCGGCGCCGAAGATGTCCTGAGTGCCACGGATGGCTTGCGGGGTTTCAATGCTCATGGCCGCGCGCTTAGAGGGTTTCGCGCCTTGCGAAAAGCCGCTCATGGAAAGCATGGTTGCGAAAGGCGCAAACCGAGGCCAGAATTGCCTGATGAACAAAAGAATTGTCGCCCTATCGATGGTATCCACCTTGCTCCTCGCGGCTCCCGTTCAGGCCCAGCAGCAGGCCCGATCCGCCCCGCAAGCAGTGCAACTCCCGCAGCGCATTCCCGAAGCCGCCGACCAGCCCTATCCCGGCGGTGCGATCACGCTGGATATCGATGCGACCGACATCACACGCTCGATTTTCCGCGTGACCGAGACGATCCCCGTCGCCCCCAGCACCCGCGAACTGACGCTATTGCTGCCCGAATGGCTACCGGGCGAGCACAAGGCCGCCGGCTCTATCGACAAACTGGCCGACCTGCACTTCTTCGTGGACGGCAAAGAAGTGCAGTGGCAGCGCGATCCGGTGGAGGTCTATGCCTTTCACCTCACCCTGCCCGAAGGTGCGCGGTCGGTTGAGGCGCGATTCATCCACACCGCCCCGCTGCAGTCCGCCGAGGGCCGGGTGACGATGACGCCCGAGATGCTGAACCTGCAGTGGGACCGGATGAGCCTATACCTGGCCGGGTATTACGTGCGCCAGATCCGCGTCAAACCCAGCGTAACCTTCCCGGCGGGCTGGACCGTCTTCACCGCGCTCGATGGGCAAAGCGCGGTCGGCGGCAAAGTGAAATGGGCCGAAGTCGCTTACGACACGCTGGTGGATTCGCCGGTGTTCGCCGGGCTCCATGCGCGCAAGTGGGATCTGGGACGCGGGGTCAGTCTGGACGTGGTGGCCGACCAGCCCGCCCTGCTCGACCTGTCGCCTGCCAACCTCGCCCGCTTCCGCGCGATGGTGGACGAGGCGGTGACGACGTTCGGCAGCCGCCACTTCGACCACTACGACTTCCTTCTCGCGTTGACCGACAAGCTGGGCGACATCGGGCTGGAGCACCACCGCTCGAGCGAGAACAGCTATGAACCCGAGGCGCTGACCAAGTGGGACACCTATGACTGGTCGCGCAATGTCATTCCGCACGAATTTTCGCATAGCTGGGACGGCAAATTCCGCCGCCCCGCCAAGCTGTGGACCCCAGATTACCGCCAGCCGATGCAGAACAACCTGCTGTGGGTGTACGAAGGGCAGGACCAGTTCTGGGGACTGGTGCTGGCGGCGCGGTCTGGCGTGCAGACCAAACAGACGGTGCTGGACACCTTGGCCACTTACCTCGCCAATTACACCTATCAGGCCGGGCGTGAATGGCGTTCGATCGATGATACCACGCTGGACCCGGTGATCGCGGCGCGGCGGCCAAAGCCCTATGCCTCGATGACCCGCAGCGAGGACTATTATCAGGAAGGTGCGCTGGTGTGGCTGGAGGCGGACCAAATCATCCGCGCCGGTACGGCAGGCAAACGCGGACTGGACGATTTCGCGCGAGGCTTTTTCGGCATTCGTGACGGCGACTGGGGAGAGGTGACTTACGAATTCGGCGATGTCGTGGCCGGGCTGAACGCAGTCTACCCTTATGACTGGGCGACCTTCCTCGACACTCGCATCAACCGTCCCGGCCAACCGGTTCCCAGCGCCGGGATTGAGCGCGGTGGTTATCGACTGGTGTGGCGGGATCAGCCCAACAGCTATGATCTGGGGCGGTCGGGCAAAGCAAAAACCACATCGTTCGCCTATTCGCTGGGGCTGACGGTGGGTCGCGAGAACGCGGTGACAGCGTCGCTGTGGGGCAGTCCGGCCTTTAATGCCGGGGTGGTTTCCGGCGCCAAGCTGATCGCGGTCAATGGCACTGCCTATGATGCCGATGTCCTGCGCGATGCGATCACCGCCGCAAAAACCAGCAAGCAGCCGATCCAGTTGCTGATCCAGCGCGGCGACCGGTTCATGACCGTGCCGGTCGATTACCACGGCGGGCTGCGTTATCCGTGGCTTGAGCGTACCAACCCCGCCGGGCCGCCCGCTGGGCTTGACCTGCTGCTAAACCCGCGCGCGTCCTTAAAGTCGCCTTCCAAGTGAGCGCGTCCGGTCTCCAGCCTGCCGATACCCGGCGTCTGAAGCTGGGCAACCGCATCGCCCCGCCGCGTTTTGTGCTGTTTCTCGTGCTGCTGCTGGCTATACTCGGCTGGAGCGTTTGGGGCCTTGGCGCGTCGTGGTCGACCGCCCTGATGCGCGGATTCAATCTGGCGGGGATTGCCTTCATCCTGTCTCTATGGCCGCTGGGCCGCGATCACTGCGCCGCCGAAATGCGCATCCACGCCGCGCAGAACAACGCCAATCGCGGGCTGGTGCTGCTGATCACCAGCGTCGTCCTGCTGGCGATCATGGCCGCGATTGCGGGCGATCTCGCCCTCGCCAAGCACGGCAACACGCTGGCGTTGGCCAAGCTGGTGTTCACGCTGGCGCTGGCGTGGACCTTCACCAACATGGTGTTCACGCTCCACTATGCGCACATTCATTACGCGGCCGCTGATGATGGCATTGGCGACCACAAGGGCTTCGACTTCCCCGGCACGCCCGAGCCAGACTATTGGGACTTCCTGTATTTCTCGTTCACCGCAGGCATGAGCTTCGCCGCCTCTGACGTGAACGTCACGTGCGGCCGGGTGCGCCGGGTGCTGGTGGTGCAGTGCCTGTTATCGTTTATTTTCAACATCGGCGTCATCGCTTTCACCATCAACGCGCTGAGTGGAGGATAATCGCTCACCCCGCCGCATAACGTGTTGCAGTGCAATATGACTGGGGCTAGAGGCTCCACCCATGCGTATTGACCTGATTCCCATAGGGGAAAACCCGCCCGAAAGCCTCAACGTCGTCATCGAGGTCCCGCTTGGCGGTGAACCGGTGAAGTATGAATTCGACAAGGCGTCTGGTGCGCTGTTCGTCGACCGCATTCTGCACACGCCCATGCGCTATCCGGCCAATTACGGCTTTGTTCCGCACACGCTGTCGCCCGATGGCGATCCGCTGGACGCACTGGTGGTCGCCCGCTCGCCGTTCGTCCCCGGCTGCGTCGTCCGCGCCCGGCCGATTGCCGTGCTCAACCTTGAAGACGAACACGGCGGCGACGAAAAGCTGATCTGCGTGCCTGATGATGCGACGTTCCCGTACTATGCGGACGTCAAGGAGGGCGGCGATCTACCCGACATCGTGCTGAAACAGATTGAGCATTTCTTCACCCACTACAAAGACCTTGAGGCCGAAAAGTGGGTCCGCGTTGGTAAATGGGGCGACGCCAGCGAAGCGCGCCGCATCACTCTCGAAGCCATCGAACGCGCCAAAAACGCCAAGGATTGAGATCTGACTTTCCTTTCCCCTCCCGCCTGCGGGAGGGGCCGGGGGTAGGTCTTACTACCTTGACGAAACAGGGTGGGTACCAAAGACTGGCGCACCCCTAACCCCTCCCGTAAGCGGTAGGGGGACGGCCTCGGGCAGATGCCCCTCACACCCCTCCCCCCGAGTCCCAAATGCAACACATCCCGCGACTCGCCAAGAATCAGGCGTTTACACGAAATTAACCTTTCATGTTCATAGCTCATATGGTTAATTGTCGGCATCGACCCTTGGGAAGAAGGGCTGATGCAATTTCGGGGCTGAAGGGGACTACCCATGCGAGTGCTGTTGATCGAGGACGAGCCGACTACGGCGCGCGCAATCGAGCTTATGCTCACGACTGAAGGTTTCAATGTCTACTCCACCGATCTGGGCGAAGAAGGCCTCGATCTGGGCAAGCTGTATGATTACGACATCATCCTGCTCGACCTCAACCTGCCCGACATGCACGGCTATGATGTGCTGAAAAAGCTGCGCGTCGCCAAAGTGCAGACGCCGGTGCTGATCCTGTCCGGCATCTCGGAAATGGATTCAAAGGTCCGCAGCTTTGGTTTTGGCGCGGACGATTATGTCACCAAGCCGTTCCACCGCGAAGAACTGGTCGCCCGCATCCATGCGGTTGTCCGCCGTTCGAAAGGCCACTCGCAATCGGTCATCCGCACCGGCAAGCTGGCGGTCAACCTTGATGCCAAGACCGTCGAAGTCGACGGCGCCCGCGTCCACCTGACCGGCAAGGAATACGCCATGCTGGAGCTGCTCTCGCTCCGCAAGGGCACTACGCTCACCAAGGAAATGTTCCTCAACCACCTCTACGGCGGCATGGACGAACCCGAACTCAAGATCATCGACGTGTTCATTTGCAAGCTGCGCAAAAAGTTGGCCCACGCTTGCGGCGGCGAAAACTACATCGAAACCGTATGGGGCCGCGGCTATGTGCTGCGCGATGACACGATGGAAGAAGTTGAGGCGGCCTGATTTCAGTTTTACGGGAACCCCTTTCCCGTGGAGTGGGCCGGGGCCGGAAGGCCTTGGCAACAAAACGACCCGCTTCCGATAAGGAGGCGGGCCGTTTCGTGTTGGTGCTATGCCGTTGAGAATCAGACTGCTAGCGACTCGCGGGTTCCAGATCAGCCGCCTCGTAAATTGGCCGAATTTCGATCTCGCTTGGCCCGCGCATTGGATTAGGGCAGCGTTTCACCCAAGTGATCGCCTCATCCATGTCCTTGACTTCCCATAGCCAAAAGCCGGCGACAAGATCTCGGGGATTGCCAAATGGCCCGTCGATTACGGTGCGGTCCGGACCTTTGAAAGCAACCCGCTTGGCGTCGCTGCTGGGCTTAAGTCCATCAGCAAGGCAAAAAATGCCCGCTTCGCGCAGCTCGTCATTGAATTTGTTCATTGCCTCCACCGACGCGATCATTTCCGGCGTTGGCACAAAGCCCTGCTCGCTCTCTTCCGTCGCTTTTACGAACACCATCACCCGCATGTCCTGCCTCCTTGCTTCTGCCGTTCGGTTCGCCACGCATCGGGAGAACGAAAGAATTCTGGACAAGTTCCGTTAGTCTGCACGTTATTGGAGGAGGCAGGTCTTTGCGCTTGGCGGCGGCTTGCGCTTCCCATCTGGACAGGATGCGCCCCAGTCTCTAGCGCGCCCCGCATGACGGCACACAAACCCGGCGATCCGACAACGCTCAACCGGCTCTATGGCCGTTCAAAAGGCAAGCCGCTGCGTGTCTTTCAGCAATCGCTGGTCGACACCCTGCTGCCGCGCATTGCCGTGCCGGTGGACGGCGAAGTCACCGCCGAGGCGCTGTTCGGCGACGGGCGCCCGCTGCACTTTGAAATCGGCTTCGGCGGCGGCGAGCATATGGCCTATCGCGCCGATCTGCTGCCCGACCACGGCTTCATCGGTGCCGAACCGTTCCTGAACGGCGTTGCGGCGGCGCTGGCGCATGTCGATGGCGATAGCGGCCAGAACCCGCCGCTCGGCAACGTCCGCATCCACCACGGCGACGCGCTGGAAGTGCTGGCCCGCATCCCGGATCAGGCGCTGAGCTTTGCCTACCTGCTCCATCCCGACCCCTGGCCCAAAGCCCGCCACGCCAAGCGCCGGATGATGAACGACGGCCCGCTCAACATGATCGCCGCCAAGCTGAAACCCGGCGGCGAGTTCCGTTTCGGCACCGATCACCCGGTCTATCTGCGTCACGCCCTTATGGTCATGCGCCAGCACCGCGACCAGTTCGAATGGCTATGTGAAAAGCCCGCAGACTTTCAAACCCGCCCCAGCGGCTGGCCGCAAACCCGCTATGAAGCCAAGGCGCGTGCGCAAGGGCATGAGGTGTGGTACTTTCGGTTTAGGCGAAAATAGGTCAAAGACTTATTTTTCGAAATCGCTTAAAAACAATGCGTTATCTACGAAATTGCACGCTGCGCTATC
>JBDUBN010000564.1:0-1861 GCA_040004085.1 Novosphingobium sp. | reverse complement strand
GACTTAGACTCTCGCCGATTCAACCAGGTGTTTCAAAATCATTGACACGCTCCGGCCACCGGTTAGCTTACCGTCGCCATCTACGCTAAACATCGTTGCTTGCTCGCTAAAAGCGGGCTTCATAATGCTGCTTTGAGCCTGTTTGCAGCCCTCGCTGTATTTATTCAGTACCTCGACGATAGCTTGATATTCCGGCACGTAAGTAGGTTTGTTCATGTTTTGCTCCTGGTTGTTGATGCGAGTTACAGAAGACCGGCCACACTTGGCTGGCATAGATAGAAGCTTTTATTAGTCGCACAGTCGGCTTATCCCGCGAGCGTAGGCCAATCGGTGTATCCCTTTGCTCCGTTACCGTAATAGGTTTCTCGTGGCGCAACAGCCAATTCAGATCCCTCTCGCAAGCGCCGCACCAAATCTGGATTTGCAATAAACGGACGACCGAAAGCCACGGCATCGACCTTGCCTTCAGCCCGACGAGTTACGGCCAGTTCCAGGTCGTAATTGTTATTGCCTATGAATAGCCCTTTGAAAAGCGCGCGCAAGGCATCGAGATCTACGTGCTCAGGGACGACCCGCGACGTGGCTGTAGCTCCTTCGACAAAGTGCAGGTATGCGAGTTGGAAGCGGTTCAGTTGCTCGATCAAGTAGCCATACGTCTGCATTACTTGGCTGTCCAAGGGCGTGTTACCTGCATCTGGCGTTACTGGAGAAAGACGAATGCCTACGCGGTCGTGTCCCCAGACATCGATCACTGCTGCCGTTACTTCCAAGGTGTATAGTGGATCCACATTTTGAGACAGTGGTCACAGGGTAGTTTAAGCTGTCGTCCTTGAAAGGATGACAGCAAATGGGTGAAGCAAAGAAGCGCAAGGTGCACACGGCCGAGTTCAAGGCGAAAGTCGGCCTGGAGGCGGTGCGCGGAGTCAAGACGATCAGCGAGATCGCGCAATCGTACGGCGTGCATCCGCAACTGGTGGGGCAGTGGAAGAAGGAAATTCTTGAGTCCGCAGGAGCATTGTTCGAGGGCAAGCGTGGTCCCAAGCCTGCCGAGGACAAGGGCGACGAGGAACGGCTGTACGGCGAGATCGGCAGGCTGAAGATGGAGAATGATTGGCTTAAAAAAAAGTTGGGGGTGTAAGCCAGGAGGCCAGGATGGACTGGATCGACGGCGCCGAGGAACTCCCACTGAGCCGTCAGTGCGCGCTGGCGGAAGTGCCGCGCGCGACGGTGTACCGGCGACTGAGCGCCAAAGTGCCGGAAGATGCGGGCGCTGAGGACTTGCTGCTGTGCCGGCTGATCGACGAGGAGTACACCAACCGGCCGTTCTACGGTAGCCGGCGCATGGTGGTGTTCCTGCGCGCGGCGGGCCACATCGTCAACCGCAAGCGTGTGCAGCGCCTGATGCGCAGCATGGGGCTGGCGGGGATGGCGCCGGGGCCGAACACAAGCAAGCCGCATCCGGAACACAAGGTCTACCCGTACCTGCTGCGGGGCGTGCCGGTGACGCGGCCGAACCAAGTGTGGAGTACGGATCTGACCTACATTCGGCTGGCGCGCGGCTTCGCCTACCTGGTGGCGGTGATCGACTGGTACAGCCGCAAGGTGCTGTCCTGGCGGATCAGCAACAGTATGGACGCGTCGTTCTGCGTGGACTGCCTGGAGGACGCCTTGCGCGAGCATGGCAAGCCCGAGGTGTTCAACAGCGACCAGGGGGCGCAGTTCACGAGCAAGGCGTTCACGGACGTGCTCAAACGCGAGAGTGTGGACATCAGCATGGACGGCCGGGGGCGGGCCTTGGACAACATTTTCGTCGAGCGCCTGTGGCGCAACGTGAAGTACGAGGACGTGTACTTGAAGGGCT
>JBDUBN010000165.1:0-6176 GCA_040004085.1 Novosphingobium sp. | reverse complement strand
CAGAGCGCGAACTGGTATTCATGCTCGCGGCGATTCAGGCGCTTCAGGCCTTGGCCATTGATGCCATGCTGCCCGGATTGGCAGACATCGCGCGCGATCTGGCGGTAACCGATCCCAATCGCCGCCAATTGGTGGTTGGCGTTTTCCTGATCGGTATCGGCCTCGGTTCGATTATTCCCGGACTGCTGGCGGATCGTTTTGGCCGCAGGCCGGTGCTGCTGACCTGCCTTGGTGGCTATGTAGCCCTGACTCTGGCCTGTGCATTGGTGACCGAGTTCAACATGATGGTGGCGCTGCGGCTGATCGCCGGGATTGCCTGCGCAGGCCTTGGTGTGTTGCCATCGGCAATCATCCGCGACCGGTTTGAGGGCGACCACATGGCCAAGTTGCAATCGCTGGTTGCGGTCATTTTCATGTGTGTGCCGATGCTGGCACCCAGTATCGGCCAGTTTATCCTGCTGTTCGCGGGATGGCGCTGGATCTTCGGGTTCATGGCGATCTGCGGGGCTGCCGTTGCCGTGTGGGTGGCACTGCGCCTACCTGAAACGCAGAATGCGGATCATCGGCAGGCCATCAACTTGCGCGCGATTGGCCGCAACATGACGACCACCCTGACCACCCGCTCGGCAACCGGTTATGTGCTGGCGAGCGGCTTCGTCATGGGCGTGATGTGGGGCTATATCCAAAGCTGCGAGCAATTGCTGGGTGAGCATTTCGGCGCGGGCCGGGCTTTCCCGCTCTACTTCGGCGGCATGGCCCTGTCGATGGCGGTCGCCAATTTCGGCAATGCCCGCATCGTCGAACGGTTTGGTGCACGGCGCGTGTCGCACGCCGCCGTCTTGCTCTATATCGGCGTTTCCGCGCTGCAAGTTTGGCTGGCCCACTTGCCACACCAGACGCTGTGGCAGTTCGTGCCAGTGATGGCCGCCAATATGATGCTGATGGGCTTTATCGGCGCGAATTTTGGCTCGATCGCCCTGCAGCCATTTGCCCGGATCGCCGGGGCGGCCAGTTCGGTGCAGGCATTTATCCGCCTGATGCTGGGATCGCTGGTCGGCGCGCTGGTGGGTCAGGCCTATGACCAGACGGCGCGGCCATTGGCCTTTGCCATGCTGATCGCGGGCTTAGTGTCGCTGGCGCTGGTGCTGCATGCCGAGCATGGCCGCCTGTTCCGGCGTCTGTACTCGCCAGGAATGGCACGGCCGGTTTAGGAAACTCTCGCCAATTCCATCAATTCGCGGCGTGACCAGCGCGGATGGATCTGGCTTTTCGGCGGCGGGGTAGCTGCTTCCCACAGCGCGTGCAAGACATGGCCCAGCTTGGCGCGGTCGGACGTCACCACGCGGTGGTCCCAGGCTTGGCTGCCCGCGGCATCGACCTTGCGGGCAATCGCACCGTATATTCCCGCCGCTGACAGCACAGCCCAGCGCTGGCGAAAGGTCAGCCGTCCCGCACCAATCCGGGCCGAGGCTTCATAGGCCTTTTCCAGTTCGCACATGCGGTGGACCAGCGGCACCAGTGCGGCGCGGAAGTGCGGCTTCATCTGCTCGCCGGGCGGGATGTCTGCCTCCACCAGCCACTCGACCGGCAGATAGCAGCGCTCGGCCGCGTCATCCTCGTTCAGATCGCGGGCGATATTGGCCAGCTGAAACGCCAGACCCAGATCGCAAGCGCGGTCGAGCGTGTCGTCATCGGCGGGTGAAACGCCCATGACCACCGCCATCATCACCCCCACCGCACCGGCGACATGATAACAGTAGCGTAGCAGATCAGCCTCGGTCCTCGGTTGCCAATCAGCCGCGTCGAGCGCGAACCCAGCGATCACATCGTCAGCCATCGCCCGCGTAATCCCGGTTTCGCGCGCCACCACGCCAAAAGCATCGAACGAGGGGTTGCCGGTGTCCTCCCCAGCCAGCGCCAGTTCGGTCAGCCTGCGGATGGTGGCCAGCCGGTCCTGGGCCCCGGACTGATCGCCGAGCGCGCCGCCCATTTCCTGCGCATCGGCCAGATCGTCGCAGGCGCGGCACCACGCATACAGCAGCCACACCCGCTCGCGGGTCTGGCGATCGAACAGGCGGCTGGCGGCGGCAAAGCTTTTTGATCCGCGAGCGATGGTATCGCGGCCATGGGTCAGGAGGTCTACGCGGTTGAGCACACCGGTTTTCACAAATCGCGGTCTCACAAATCTGCGGCCTTCATGGCAAATATAGGCGTGTGCGGTTCGTGCGCGGCCATTCGCGCCAGCAGCAGGTCAAGGTCAGGCTCGGCCATGATGATGCCCTGATGCGCGGCGCGGACAAAACCCGTCTGCGCCATGTGATGGTTGAACGCGATCAGGTGGTCGAAAAACCCGAACGCGTTGACCAGCCCGATTGGCTTGGAATGATAGCCCAATTGCGCCCAGCTAACCGCCTCCCACAGTTCGTCCATCGTGCCCACCCCGCCGGGAATGGTCAGAAAACCGTCGGACAGATCGGTGAACATCGCCTTGCGCTGATGCATGGTGGCGACCACGTGCAACTGTGTGCAGCCGTGATTGGCCACTTCCGCGCCGACCAAGGCCTGCGGGATCACGCCGATCACCTCACCGCCCGCCGCCAGCGCGCCATTCGCCACCGCGCCCATCAGTCCCAGCCGTCCGCCGCCGTAAACCACGCCAATGCCGCGCCTCGCCAGCGTTTCGCCGACGCTGCGGGCCAGGTCGATATAGCGCGGATCTGCAGGCGTGGCGGAGCCGCAATAGACCGCGAGGCGCTTCACGCCATATCCTCCAACATCAGTTTCGCCGTCGCTTTGGCGCTGCCGACCACACCGGGAATGCCCGCCCCCGGATGCGTGCCTGCGCCAACCAGATACAGGTTCTTGATCTTGTCATCGCGGTTATGCGCGCGGAACCACGCCGATTGCGTCAGCAATGGCTCAAGGCTGAAGGCGCTCCCCAGATGCGCGTTGAGGTCGAGCGCAAAATCGCGCGGGGCGTAGTGGAACTTGGTGACGATGCGATCGTGGATGTCCGGGATCAGACGGCGGCCAACCTCGTCAAGAATGCGCTTTTCGAGCAGTGGACCTATCTGTTCCCAGTCAATCGGCAGCTTGCCCATGTGCGCCACCGGCACCAGCGCATAGAACGTGCTCTTGCCCGGCGGGGCGAGCGAGGGATCTGTCGCCGTCGGGTGGTGCAAATAGATCGAGAAATCCTGCGGCAGCACGCCGTAATCATAGATGTCCTTGAGCAGCCCTTTGTAACGCGGTCCGAACAGGATCATGTGCTGCGGGATACCCGGCCAGGTGCCTTCGATTCCGAAATGGACGACAAACAAGCTGGGCGAAAAGCGTTTGCGCGCCAGCTTTCTCGCGTGATCCTGCGACGTCGGGCTGTCCTTCAAAAGGTCGCGATAGGTGTGGACGATGTCGCCGTTGCTGGCCACCGCATCAAAGCGTGTCCGCCAGCCGCTGACACATTCCACCTCGGTGGCCCTGGCACCCAGCGTGTGGATCTGAACCACCGGATCGTGCATCCGCATCGTGCCGCCCAGCCGCTCAAAATGGCGGACCATGCCCGCGATCAGCCGGTTGGTGCCGCCTTTGGCCCACCACACGCCGCCGTCCTTTTCCAGCTTGTGGATCAGCGCATAAATCGAACTTGTGGTGAACGGATTGCCGCCAACCAAAAGCGTGTGGAACGACAGCGCCTCACGCAGCTTTTCGCTTTTGATATAGGACGATACGATTGAATAGACCGACCGCCACGCCTGATAGCGCGCCAGCGCCGGGGCGGCCTTGATCATGCTGGCGAAATCGAGGAACGCGGTGCTGCCCAGCTTGACGTAGCCTTCCTGATACACCCCGGCAGAGTATTGCAGGAACTTCTCGTAGCCCTCCTCATCCCCCGGCGCGACGCGGGCAATCTCTCGCGCCATCGCGGCATCGTCGTTGGAGTAATCGAACTGCACGCCGTCGGGCCAGTTGAGCCGGTAAAACGGCATGACCGGCATCAGTTCGACATCTTCCGCCATCTGGTGCCCGGACAGCGCCCACAATTCTTCCAGACAGGCCGGATCAGTGACCACGGTTGGCCCGGCATCGAAAGTGAACCCGTCGCGCTCCCAAAAATACGCCCGCCCGCCCGGCTTGTCGCGCGCCTCGACGACGGTGGTGGCAATGCCAGCGGATTGCAGACGGATGGCAAGCGCCAGTCCGCCAAAGCCCGAGCCGATAATGCAAGCCCGGCGGCTCATGCAGGATTCTCCAACGAAGCAAGGGGCCGCCCACCAGCCAGAACAGATAAGGCAGCGGGGATGGGTATGGGCGGCTTGCCTGCCAAAATGCGCAACTTGTCCAATACGCTGCTGTCGCCGGAATAGAACCGTTCGATCAGACCGGGGCGCAAGCCATAGAACCGCTGCAACATCCGGTAACGCAAAGGTGGATCAGACGCCCCAAACAGCATGGCACTAAGCATACGGTAATAACTGCCGGACTGCCAGTGCCGCGCGGCAAATTTGCGGGTTTCGGTCGCCAGTCCCTTACCCGAAAGGTCGGGCAGGCTGGCAATGTGCAGGGCCAGCTTCAAGGCGGTGGGCAGCGAGTAGGAAGTCAGCGGATGAAACAACCCGGCGCGCGTCCCGGCGCGGGCGAGCCCATCATCCTGCGGCCACAGCGCGGCAAAGTCCCCCCGCCCCACCACCGGCAGCACCCCGGTTTCCTGCCTTATAATCTGCTCCACCTGCCACCCGGCGGCGGCGCAGTAATCCGCAATGCGCGCGCTCAGCAGCGGCACATCAAGTTGGGAGGTGTCGGCGTAATACGTGTCCTCAACGAAGACTTCGCGCTCCGAAAACGGCAGGCAATAGACGAAGCGATAGCCGTCGCTCTGATCGACAGTTGCGTCCATCACCACCGGTCGGCTCAGTCCGTGCGGTTCGTTCAGGCGCAGTGTCTGGCCGAGAAACTTCTGCCACCCACCCGTCATCCCCGGCAAACCGGCGAACCCGCGCGCGTCGATCACTCCGCCCGCCGACAACGCGCCGCCATCCGATAAGGTGACAGAATTTGCCGTTGCCCCCGTCACCGCCAGGCCCGTCAGCAGAGCATCACCGGGCAGCGCCGCCCGCAGCGCGCTGTCGAGCAGTTCGCCGGTCAGGCTCCGATAAGGCGTATCCAGCCGCCGCTGAAATTGGGGGAACCGCACATCATAGCCCGGCCATTTCGCACACGTCAGCGGATCGATCAGCCACTCCGCACCTTCTGGCACGTCGCTGGCAAAGCACGACCACACATGATTGCCGCCAAAATGCTCGGCCGCCTCGATCACGACTACCCGCAAGTCGGGCCGCATCCGAGCGAGGGCCAACGCGATCAACCCGCCGGCCAGCCCCCCGCCGAGTATGGCAATATCGCTATCGTGGGTGTGCATGCGAGGCCCAGCATAGCGGCGGCGGGGAAAGTGGCAATTGGTATGAGGGCTGGAATGGCTGGTGGGGGTGGCTTGCGGCTGAGGTTGGGATATTCCCTCATTGCCAATGATATGAAGCACGCCCCTCTTTAATTCTTGCATTTAATTCTATTTTAAATGCATTCCAATCCGTTTTATTGCGGAAATTACCTCTTCCAATCTTGATTTTAGATCTATCATTTCCAAAAATAACCAAGAATTCATTACCACTAAATCTCTGAATTTTTGTTTCGGAGATCGCTTGGTATGCAATTCGGGTAGTTTTTAAACCGCTGTATGAGGTTGGCCCGACCACAGATTGGCAATCGAGCGTTATATAGACCCTGTCACCCAATGATTGAACCAACCCATTAATGGCCAGAAGAACCAACACAAGAGCAACGATGACCATTCCACCAGAGAACACTCTTGCAGCGTCAGGACCCAGCCTGATGAGGTGATTGATCACCAGCCCACGGCTCTCGCTCATCTCGCCGTAGAAAGACCAGCCGCCACCGCCAAAAAGGCCAATTCCCGCGAGCATTTTGAGAGGGTGCGGCGTGATGTCGAAGTCGATTGGCTCGCGGACGATTTGCGGCGGCCCGGCATTGACTGCCTGCCTACCGGCTACATGAACCCCTTTCCGTCCGAACACTTCTGCCTCCATATTTCACAAAATAGCTATGGACATCAATGGTGAGAAAAACGCTAAGAAGTTTTCAGACGGCCAGAAGGGCAACGG
>JBDUBN010000164.1:0-6184 GCA_040004085.1 Novosphingobium sp. | reverse complement strand
GAACCAAATTTGGCTCCGTCACGGCGGTGCAATCTAACGTCATCTGGCTCTAAAACCGCGCTTTCGCCTTCAGTGCGCTGACCAGTCCCGGCTGGCTGTGCCGCGCGGACAAGGCCATCGCCCACGCCGAAGCCGCGATTTTGCTGGCGGGCTGCAAGCGATAAGCACCTTGCGCAGTCTGTTCTGCCCCTCCGGCGTCACCGCTGCGCAATTGGGCATAGGCAAGGTCCGATAAGAGCCGCACATCGCAGGCATCGCCGGTATTACTCAGGTGCTCCAACAAAGTCCGCGCGCGAGCCCAGTCTCCCGCCGAGGCCGCGTAGTCTGCTGCCAGCCTGATAGCCACCCGGCTGCCCGGATGCGCGGCCAGATAGCCCATCGTCACTTGTGCGGCCTTGTCGCGCCTGCCAGCGCGGGCCAGTGCCAGCACCAGCCGGGGCATCAGGCCATCGTCGAGCCGGACCGCTGCCGCGCGACCGTAACTTTCAGCCGCCGCGCCAAACTGGCCCATACGGTATTGCACATCGCCGACCAGCGCCTGCGAGGCGGCGAGACCAGGGAAATCGTTGCGCAGACGTATCGCTACTGCCCCGGCCTCGGTCAAATTGCCGCTGTCCAGCAGCACCCGGACATAAGCGATGGCCGCATCGGCATTGCGCGGCGCTGCCCGATAGCGGGCGGATAACGCGGCGATATCCTCGGTTTCAAGTACCGGGACAAGATCGGCGGGGCTAACTGCCGCTGCCCGGTCCAGGAAACGCGCTGCCTCATCCCGTCGCCCTAAATCCTCCAGCGCGCGGGCGACCAGCGTTTGCAGATAAGCCGAAGCGCCGGGCTTGCCCGCCAGCCCGCTGAACCGGTCCACCAGTGCCCGCTGTTCGCCAGCGGCATACATCGCGCGGGCCAGCAGCAGCCCGGCGGGTTCGTTCTGCGGTTGCCGCGCCATCAGTCGGTCGAGCGTTTCCATCGCACTATTCGCGTTGCCCGCATGCAGATCGAGAACCGCTTGCAACAACATCGCGGCGGGCAAATCGCGCAAACGATCTTGAGTGCGGTTCATCAGCGCCCGCGACAGTTTGAAATCCCCCGCTCGCGCCGCCAGCACTGCCTGCAGGAAAAAGGCGCGCGGCACGTCGACGCCGATCTGGATCATGTGCCGCGTCACGGTCAGCATTTCTCGCGCTCGGCCAAGTTCGCCCAAAGTCGCGGCGTAATCGCCAAGCAGTTCGGCATTGCCCGGTTGGTGCAGCAGTCCGGCCTCAAACCACGGCAACGAAGGCCCGAGCCCGAATTGGTCACGCACGATCAACCCGCGAAACAGCAGCGCCCGCACGCTTTCGCCATTCAGCGCCAAGGCGTGATCGACCGCCGCCACCGCCTGCGCCTGCTCGCCGCCGCGATAACGCACTTGCGCGACATCGACCCAGACATCGGCATTATCGGGATTGAGCGCCAAGGCTTTGTCGAGCACTTTGGCGGCGGCAGGCAGATTGCCCTCCGCCACTTCCAGTTGACCCAGCATCCGCAGCCCGTGCAGCGTGTCCGCTGGAGCGAAAGCCGCAGGGCCAAGCCATTCGCGCGCCTTGAGCAGATCGCGCTGGTCCATCCACGCTTCACCCATCAGCGCCGCGACCGAGGCGCGTGATGCGCCTGCGGCCAGTGCCTGTTGCAACGCCATTTCCGCCGCGATGCCGTCGCCATGCGCCAAAGCTCCCCGCGCCTTGGCAATGCGCGCGTCTGCCTGCGCCGGATTAGCCTCTCCCGATATGCTGAGGCCCAGCGTCAGGACCAGCAGCAGCGCGGCGCCGAGGCGCCTAGGCGTGCAGATCATACTGCTTGAGCAGGTCATACAGCGTCGGCCGGCTGATACCCAGCAGCTTGGCTGTGCTGGAAATATTGCCCTCGCTGCGAGCAAGCGCATGGCGGATGACCTTGCGGTCGGCCAGTTCGCGCGCGGATTTGAGGTTCAGCGCCTGCGCCGCCTCGCTGCCCGGCTCCGCCAGATCGAGGTCCGCCGCGCCAACCAGTTTGCCGTCGGCCATGATCACCGCGCGCTTCACCCGGTTTTCCAGTTCGCGCACGTTGCCCGGCCATTGCCAGCCATCAATCGCAGTCAGCGCATCGGCGGCAAAGCCCTTGACCGAAGGGTTCATCTCGCGCGCAAAGCGGCTGAGAAACACTTTGGCGAGCAGCGTCGCGTCACCCGGTCGCTCCGCCAGTCCGGGGATTTTCACCACGATTTCGGCCAGCCGATAGTACAGGTCCTCGCGGAAACGGCCATCGGCAATCATCGCTTCAAGGTTCTGGTGCGTGGCGCAGACGATGCGGGTGTCGACGGCGATCGAACTGCGTCCGCCGATGCGTTCGATCACCCGTTCCTGCAGGAAGCGCAGCAGTTTGACTTGAAGCTGGAGTGGAATGTCGCCGACCTCGTCAAGGAACAGCGTACCGCCGCTGGCCTGTTCGATCTTGCCCTCGGTTGTCTTCACCGCCCCGGTAAACGCGCCCTTTTCATGGCCGAACAGCTCGCTTTCCAGCAAATTCTCAGGGATCGCCGCACAGTTGATCGCCACGAACGATCCGCGTGAGCGGTCGCTGGCATCGTGCAGCCCGCGCGCCAGCAGTTCCTTGCCGGTGCCACTGGCGCCCAGCAGCATGACCGAGACGTTGGTATTAGCCACCCGCTCGATCATCCGCGCCACGCGCAGCATTTCCGGAGCGCCAGTGATCATCCGGCCGAGCACCTTGTTGTCGATCCCGGCCTTGGACTCCAGCACGCGGTTTTCCGCCTCGATGCGGTGAAGCTGCAACGCGCGACGGACAATCAGGCCGATGGCGTCGATGTCGACCGGCTTCTGATAAAAATCGTAGGCTCCGCGCGCGATCGCCTGCAGCGCGCTTTCCCGCGCGCCGTGGCCTGATGCGACAATCACCTTGGTATCGGGCTTTAGCGCCATGATCTCGTCAAGCACGGCAAATCCCTCGCTGGTGCCGTCCGGGTCGGGCGGCAGGCCAAGGTCAAGCGTCACTACCGGCGGTTCCTCCGCCCGCAACAGCGCCAGCGCGGACTGGCGATCCCCGGCGATGTGGACCTCGAAATCGGCATAGGCCCATTTGAGCTGCGCTTGCAGACCGGGATCATCCTCGATGATCAGCAATTTGGGTTTGGCCTCAGCCATCATGCGACTTTCTGTTCGTTGTTATGGGCGTAGGTCGAAAGTAGATCCGTGGTGGTGGCCAGCGGCAGGCGCACGACAAAGCGCGTGCCCAGCCCCTCGCGGCTTTCCACGTCGAGCCGCCCGCTCATCGCCCGGATCAGTTCGCGCGCCTCGAACGCGCCGATGCCAAAGCCGCCCTGTTTTGACGAAACGAACGGTTTGAACAGACGAGTGCGGATGAATTCTGGCGACATGCCGACGCCGGAATCGATCACCTCGATCGTGGCGTGCAGGCCATCATTGGTCTGGTTGATGAACACCGGCGATTTCTCACTGCTGGCATCGACCGCATTCTGCACCAGATGAACCAGCGCCTGCTCCAGCGCATCGGCGTTGGCGTGAATCTCGCCGCCCTGATCGTGCGTGACGAACACCGGGTGCAGGTTGGCGAACTGTTGCACGGTCTGGCGGATGACCAGACCCACATCGCAGACCCGCGCCGCCTCACGCGATCCGGGTGCCGATTGCGGCGGGTTGTAGCGCGAAAGGCGGGCGATCAGCGCGTTGAGCTTGTCAGCCGAATTGCGCAGCGTCACCAGCATGTCGGCACGGAACGCCGGGTTTTCGGCATGGCTCTCGGCATTATGCGCCAGCAGCCCCAGTTGGCTGGCGAGGTTCTTGATGTCGTGCATGACGAAGGCGATGCGCCGGTTGAATTCGTCAAATCGGGTCGCTTCGGCCAGCGCATCCTGCCCAGCATGTTCAGCGAGCGTCGTCGCCAGTTGCTGGCCGATCACGCGCAGCAGGTCGAAATCTTCCCAGTCCAAGCGGCGCGGATGCGGCGGGCGGGCGATCACCACCACGCCCATCAACCGCTGATGGTGGATTAGCGGGACGAGCGCCCATGCGCGGCCTTCGTCCACCAGCCATTGCGGAACAATCACCGCCTCACCGTGCGAATGTGTACCGGCGCGTACTGCGTCCATCTCCACGACAAAGCCGGTCAGCTCAAAAAAGCGGATCGCCATGCCGTCAAGCGCGGTGGCGGGAACTTCGGGCATTGGCCATTGCCACCGGCCCGCCAGGACCATGTCGCCATGCTCGCCCGGAACCAGCAGCAGTCCCGCCGGGCTTTCGGTAATCTGCGCCACGGCCTGCACCGCGCGCTCTTCCAGCGGCAGAGCGTTTTCACCGCTGCGGCCGATAGTCTGGGCAAAGCGCAGCCATTCGGTGCGGTAGTCGTAACGGTGGCGGAACAGGTGTTTGACCAGCGTCACCTTCAGCCATCCGCGCATCCGCCGCGACGGCAGTGTCAGCAATGCGAGCGCGACTGCGGTGATCAGGATGCCGAATTCCAGCATCCGCGCAAAATCACCGCCGATAAAGGCGATCCACCGCGCCAGCGCGACCATGCCCGCCAGATAGAGCCCGATGCCCACAAGCGAGGCAAGCTGGAAGGTAACCGCCCGGCTGGGGCTGAAGTACAGTTCATCGCTGCGCTTTGCCGCGCCGGGGATCAGCAGGCCGACCGTTCCGATCAGGACCAGCCCGCGCAAGGCGGCCAGCTCCACCGGCCATTCGTGGCCCAGATAGGCGACGGTATAAAGATTGAGGTCATAGCCCCATAGCAGCGTCAGCGCCGCCGCCGGCCAGCGCAGCGACAGCCGCGCCTGCCGTCCTGCGCCGCTGTACAGGTTGTGTAGCAGCACCAGCCCACCAATCGCCAGGATCATGCGAAACGACATCGACAGCCCCAGCATCGGCGATCCGCCAAACGGACCATGCGGATCGATCCGTTCGACCAGCAGCATAAGCATTTGCAGCACTTCACTGCCCGCCAGAGCGATCAGGAGCGGCCGCACCGGTTTGATCAGCTTTTGCCGCCCATCGCTGACGAACAGGCAGTAAACCACCACCAGACAGGCCAGATTGCGCACTGCTTCTAGGAGCGAAGTGGCGGCGCTGTCGGTCCCCGTGACCACTACCGCCAACGCCCAGCAAGCGCAGATCGCCAGTGCGGCGATAATCGGAGTGCCCGCTGCCCCAAACCGCTCATTCCGCCCACGCAGCCACACCGCAAAAGTCGCTGAAGCGCAGGCGGCGATCATATGCGTCGATCCAGAGAAGATGGCCCAGCCGTCCATCAACGTGCCCCCTCATGCCACAGCACCACGCGTAGCGTTTGCAGCAGGATCAACAGGTCAAGGAAGGGCGTGTAATTCTTGGCGTAATAGAGATCGTACTCCAACTTGTGCCGCGAATCCTCGATCGACGCGCCATAGGGATAATTGATCTGTGCCCAACCGGTGATGCCGGGCTTAACCATGTGACGTTCGGCGTAGTAGGGCATGTGTTCTTCCAGCTCGGAGACGAATTCCGGCCGTTCCGGGCGCGGGCCGACGAAGCTCATTTCGCCTTTCAGCACGCTCCACGTCTGCGGCAGTTCGTCGATGCGGACCTTGCGGATAAAGCGGCCCACACGGGTGGTGCGCGGATCGTCCTTCGATGCCCACTGCGCGCCGTCCTCCTCGGCATCGGTGCGCATGGAGCGTAGCTTGATCACCGAGAAAGGCACCCCGAACAGGCCGACGCGGGTTTGCCGAAAAAACGCCGGGCCCTTGCTGTCCAGTTTGACGATCAGCGCGAACAACACGATCAGAGGTAGGGTCAATGTCAGCAGCAGCGCGCTGGCGATCACGTCGAACATACGCTTGGCGAAGCTCGACACCGCGCGGCCAGATGAAAAGCCATCGGAAAAGATCAGCCAACTGGGGTTCACCGTATCCAAATCGACCCGGCCGGTCTCACGCTCGATAAAGCTGGAGAAGTCGTTGACGTGGACGCCTGCGGTCTTGATCCGCAGCAAGTCCTTCAGCGGCAGCGCATTGCGGCGCTCCTCCAGTGCCAGAACCACTTCGCTGACTCCCAGATTTTCGACGAAACGGTTCAGATTGTGGATCGCCGCGCGCGAAATCGCTTCTTCGACCACGGGAACGCTGTCCGTCATGGCGATGTAGCCGACGATG
>JBDUBN010000163.1:0-6188 GCA_040004085.1 Novosphingobium sp. | reverse complement strand
AGCAAACGGGACTGACAATCCTCATAGGTCAGGATCACTGCACCTTGGTATAAGCTTTGCCCCGCCCCAATTCAAATCAGGCCGCGCAAGCTCATCATATCATGACGGATGGCATCGCGGCTGTATGCGCCGTCGCCTCCATACATATCCCGCCATCGGGACCGATCGTTCTCAAGCTGAAACCGTCTTCCGCCTTTGTCGAATCCAGCACAAGCGGGGCATAGGCGAACGCCGGGCGCATGGCCCGGAAGGAGAAGTCCGAGATCGGTCCATGCAAATCGACCATCCGATTCATCAGCAACGTCGCTTGGAGCGGACCGTGCACGACACGTTCTGGATAATGCTCTTCTTCGACTGCATAATCGCGGTCATAGTGGATACGATGCGCGTTGAACGTCATCGCTGAGTAGCGAAATAGCATTGCAGCATCAGGAACAATGCACACGCTTCCGACAGGCATGTTGGATGCTTGCCCTGTGCCGCTGATCGGCGCGGGCCGCGCTTGAGCCGGTGCCGCCACCGCATCGCGGTAGACGATATGCTGCTTCTCCAAGATAGCAGGACCGCGTTGCGTCAACCAGCTGTGGTCAACAGTGACAAAGCAGAGCGGGCCGCTCCGCCCATCTTTGAACTTGATGTCTGAAACAGTTGAATGCCGCTCCACAGCGTCGCCTACTTGCAGCGGATCGCGAAACTCGATTTCGCCACTCGCCCACATCCGGCTGGGCAACGGAACAGGTGGCAGGAAGCCTCCCTTCGCCGGATGGCCGTCCGGCCCCAGACCATGATTTGCAATGCTGTCGAGTGCGATGCACCAGTGCATTCCCAAGGGCACTATCTCTTCAGGAAGCAGCACCGGATCGATCGTCGCCCGTAAGCGCTGGCAAATCTCTTGGGTGACGAGCCCATGGCCTACGCAAGTCCGACCAATCCAGCCATCCAGATCCGACTCGGTCTTTACTTCGCCCATGGCGGGAGCCGTCGCTCTTTGAAAGCATCGGTCCCGGCTCGGGCTTCCGGACTGGCAAAGACGCCGGCCGATAGTTGCGCCATCCGAGCAATCGCTTCTTCCGTCGTCATCTGCGGAACCGTCGCGACGATCTGCTTAGCGATCGCGAGCGCCTCGGGACCGCCAAGCCGAATGTCGGCAAGAATCGCGGCAATTTCCGCGTCGATGGCATCGCTGGCAACCGCTCGCGTGATCAGGCCGAGTTCCGCTGCGCGATCTGCATCGAAGCGGTTCCCGCGCAGGAACGCTTCGAGCGCCTCGCCTCTGCGCATTTTGGGCAGGCAGATTGCGGAGATCACTGCCGGCACCACGCCAATCCGAACCTCGGTAAAGCCCATCTTGCACTCAGCGCTTGCGACCGAGATGTCGAAGGCTGCGGCAAGGCCGACGCCGCCGCCCATTGCATGGCCGGTGATCTTCGCCACCGTCGGCTTGGGGCAGTTTTGAATGACAAGCAACAAATCAGCAAAGAGCTTTGCCGAAGATTCGCTAGGCGCAGCCTTGAGGTCCGCACCTGCGCAAAAGACTTTGCCGACATTCGAGACCAGAACCACCCGTATTTCCGGGTCCTTGGCGGCTCTATCGATCGCCCCCAGCATCGCCGTCATCAGATTAACGCTCAGGACGTTGCGCGCCGCCTCATCGTTCAGGACGATCGAAAGCACGCCTTTATCGACGGAGACAAGCACGTCATCGCCATTTGCAGTCTGGGTGGCCATATCGTTACGCAGCCTCAAAATATGGGGCGCCCGGAAAAGGAGGGCGCCCCATCGTCAGTCCGTCAGTCCTCGATCAGGCGGGACACGCACTGACCGTGGCCGGACGTGAACGAGCTTTTCCCGACCGGGCCACCGACCACGATGACATGGAACCAGTCATACCCGCCGGTGATCGGGAGCATAGTCGAAGGATCGACATCGAGCACCCACTTCATCGACTTCATGATGCGGTCGCGATCAAGCAGGCCCTGAAGCTGGCCGGCCGGAATGCGCGCCTTCTCATAGAGATAACGCCGCACGTCCTCACGCGCCCAACCCTGTGCCGCGATCTGGCGGGCATGGGTCGGCGACAGCAGGATGGAGTTGTGCGCGTAACGGCGTGGATACATCCACTGACGGCTGTGGGTCGAACCCAGGCTATTCACCGTGCCGGCATAGCTGTCCATAATGCCTTCGGCGGTGTGGTTCTTGAGATCGTACACTTCCATCAGCGATTCCACGCTGAACATGGTGACGACATTCTGGTCCTTGCGGAAACCACGCTCTACCGCCAGCGACTCCCACGGGCTGTCTGTCTCGTTTTCGGCCAGACACATGGAGTATTTGCACGGCGAACCGATCGTATCCATGTCGAGCGTGCCGGGATAGGCATGACCCAGGTTCATCATCATCAGGCGCAGCGCGCGGCCGATCACGGTGTTTTCGCGTGATGGCTCGCCCGGACCGAGGGCGCAGCGGTTCGAGTTGATGCCCAGTTCTTCGACGATCGGCCCGTTGATCACGATCATCGGAGAGTGCGGGCTGGTCGACACAGCGACGTTGCGCAGCCAGAATTTGGGGTCGTCCATCGCCTGGATTGCAGCGATCAGGATTGGCATGTGCTGCGGCCGACAACCAGCCATGACGCAGCAGATGGCGATCTTTTCGACCGTCGCGAGGCCAAAGGCGGGAATCATGCGAACGATGATTTCCTGCGGGTCGCGCTTGGTGCCGGTCAGCATATACTTGACCGCTTCCTGCGTCGGAGGGATCAGCGGAAAGCCGTCACCCCAGCCACGGTCGAGATACTTCTCGTTGAATTCGAAGAAGGCCGACAGCTGGTCCTTGCCATAGAATTTTTCCGTTTCGGCCCAGTCGCCTTCAGCAGCCGGACGGTGCGAGGGCGCCATCGGAACGGTGTTTTCCTTGGTCAGCTTGTCGACGATGTCGTCGATGATCGGCTCGACCAGCTTGATGATCTCGGCATCGGCGGTGCTGGTGAACTCGACGCCCTCGAAAATCGCGGTTGGCAGATCGGGCATGCCATAGGCAACCATGGACATGCCGGCATCGTCCACGAACGCACGGGCCGTGATCATGACGCACGGCACGCCTGCACGCTCGATCTGAATCGAGTCATGCGCCAGCCAGGACGAACAGGCACCACAGTCCGCAGTATTGGTGATGACCGCGTCACACTGCTCGACGATCCGCTCAATCGTTTCCGGGCCGAACGGGATGTCATCGTCGAACAGGACGAACTTGGCCGTCGGGAAACGCTCCTCCAGGCGCATCTGGACGCGGGCGCGGGCGATATTACCGCCCGGCTTGCGGTTCCATGCGAGTCCGATCGTCTTACCCTCAAGCGTGTCGATGCGCGGTGACGGCGGGGTGACGGTGTTGTCGACGTCAGCGACGGGGCTGAGGACCTCAAGAGCGAAATCGCCCTCCTGCTTTACCCGCTTGACGGATTTCGGGCGCGAAGTGCCGTGCATCATCTTCTCCTAGTGTTTATAAACGGTTAGAAAATCAAGTTCAGAGAGCCCAGTTATGGGCTTCGATCTTGTATTTGAGAGCCGAAGCTTCGGGGTTCGCACGCAGAGCGTTGGTGAGCATCGTACGGACCAGCTTTTCCGGCTGAATGCAGGCCTCGCAAATGATGCGATTGCGCACGAGGCTGACATTGATGATCGATTCCTCGTCATCGATGCTGACCTCCATATCCGCACCTTCCTTTTGGAGGCTGGCGCGCAACTTGCCGACAACATCGTCGATCGTGGACGCAATGATCTGGGCGGAAGAATTTTCCTGGGTGGCGATTACCATGAGTCCTCTCCTATAGAGTTAGTTCGGCTAATATTTAGCACCGCTAACGATAAGTCAAGCTGAAAAGTAGGCGTTCAGCCATGGACAGGAAAATCCAGTCCCCAATCAATATGTTGATATATTTAGATATTATTGTATATTTTATACTGCAGCGCAGCAAGTGGCCCGATCATTCCGGACCACCCAAACGACTCGAACACGCGTGACGATCATTCCCCGAAGGAAATCACAGTCCGCGCGGCCAGTCCGTCATTCACCGCTTTGGCGGCCTCGTTGAAATTCTGTGGCGGGACGACAAGGCTTATCATCTCATCTAGTTTCAGCCGCCCTTGGCGATAGAATTCCAGATAGCGAGGCATGTCGATCGCAAGGCGCGAGGAACCGATCATTGATCCGATCACCTGCCGTTCCGACCACACCATGCTCGATAGGTTTGAGGGCGTCGCGGCCAGGCAGGTCAGCTTGCCACGCAAACCAAGGCAATCATAGGCCACCTGCGCGACATCGCTGCGCGCCGTTGTTTCGAACGAAAAGTCGATGCCGTGCCCGTCGGTCGCGTCCAGCAGCGCCGCAGCAGCATCCATGTCGCGCGAATTGAGCGTGTCGGTGGCCCCAAAGCCCAGCGCCATCTCCAGCTTCAGATCGACGATATCAATCGCGAAGATTCGTGCAGCCCCTGCGATACGCGCGCCCTGAATCACCGACAGGCCGATGCCGCCGCAACCGAACACTGCTACCGTGCTACCCGGCTCCACCTTCGCGGTGTTGAGCGCCGCGCCTGTGCCGGTGGCAACGCTGCACCCCAATATCGAGGCCGACGCGAACGGGATATCGACGTCGATCTTCACCAGGCTCGTTTCATGCGCCAGGATCATTTCGGCAAAGCCTCCCAGATTGGCAAACTGGCTGACCCTTTCGCCACATTTGCTGAGACGCGGCTTGTCTGTAGGTCCCCGGCGCGGCTGATAGAGGCACAGATAGGGCCGCCCTGCCAGACACTGGCGACAGGTGCCGCAGTGCGAGATACCCGCGCCCACCACCCGGTCCCCAACCTTGAGGTGCCGGACTTGCGATCCGACCGCCTCAACGATGCCAGCCGGCTCATGACCCATCACTATCATCGGAGCCTGTGCTTCCTCGTCGCGCCGTTCGGCGGGACCGGGCTGCATCCGGCTGTCGAGCTTGCGGCCATAGAGGCCCACGCCCGCAGTCTGGTTGCGGCTTTCCATGAAATGCAGGTCGCTGTGGCACACGCCGCACGCGACGACACGGACCAACACCTCATGATCGCGCGGCAGATCGATATCGATATCGTCGATTTCGGGATATTCCATCCCCGGCTTGAACAGCAGCGCCTTCATGTTGCGGCCGGAACCACGCCGGAGCCGGGCGCCTTCTTCCCGGCCGCATCATAATCATAGATGCCGGCCTTGGTCTTGACGCCCAGCCGCCCCTGCTCGACCAGCTGGCGATGGATGGAGGTAGGCGCGAAGCCGCCGCCATAGGCACCATTCAGCGTCTCCAACGCGTTCAGTCGAACGTCCAGCCCAACCAGATCGAGTAGTTCCAGCGGCCCCATCGGATAGTTGAGGCCCAGCTTCACCGCCGTATCGATCGCCTCGGCTGAGGCGACCCCTTGCTCCAGCATCCGCAAAGCCTCGTTGCCGACCGCACAGTTGATGCGCGAGGCAAGGAAGCCGGGCGTGTCGCCGGTTTGCACGGGGGTCTTGCCCATCTTCTGGGCGACGGCGGTGGCGACGGCGATAGCCTCGTCCGACGTCTCCTTGCCGACGACAATTTCGCACAGACGCATCTTGGGCACGGGATTGAAGAAATGCATGCCGACCACCCGGCCCGGATCACCCACGCCCTCTCCGATCAAGCTGACGGGAATGCCGCTGGTGTTGCTGGCCAGGACCGCATGGGCAGAGGCGGCCGCCGCCGCCTTGAACACCGCGACCTTGACGTCCAGCCGCTCGACCACCGCCTCGATCACGATGTCGACCTCCGCGCAAGCCGCGCCGATCCCGTCGACGACGCTAATGCCCCTTGGATCGATGCCATCGCGCTCCGCGCGCTGGACGATCCAGTCCAGCCCCGCCTTCGCCTGATCCGCATTGGCGTCGGTCAATCGCACCTCATAGCCGGCGGCAAGACCGCAAAAGGCTATCCCCCGCCCCATGGCGCCGGCTCCGATGACGGTCAGCGTCCTGATCTGCTTGGGTTCGCTCATCCATTCCTCCGTGTCGCGGCCAGCCATTCGGGCACCGCGATCGACTTGCAACCAAGATATTCGCCCAGCCCCTTCGCCTGCCGGTCCATGCGTGTCGAAGACGCCACGCCCTCACCCAGCACGCCGACCACGATGAAGTTGA
>JBDUBN010000162.1:0-6196 GCA_040004085.1 Novosphingobium sp. | reverse complement strand
TGCGAGATCTGGTTGGCGGTATCGATAGCCTTGGCATTGGCCTGGAAATCGCGCTGCGCGGTGATTAGCCCGACCAGTTCCTCGGCAATATCGACGTTCGAGCGTTCCAGCGCGCCAGACAGCAACGCGCCATATTGTCCTGCGGCGGGTTGGCCGTATGTCGGAGCGCCGGAGAGGCCGGTTGCGGTCCAGTTGGATGACCCTTGCTGCTTCAACCCGCCCGGCGCGACGAACGAGGCGAGCGCGACTTTGCCGACGACGGTGTTGGAGCCATCGGCGAATGAGGCGGTGACATTGCCATCGTCTCCCACGGTCAGCCCGGCGAATTGCGCACCGGCAGCATTGGTGGCGGGAACTAGTGCGTCGATGGGCGTGGTCGAACTGACGACACCGGTCGCACTGGTGGGAAACACCTGCAGGCGGTTGTTCGAGCCATCGTTGACGAAGCCGCCGGAATCGATGGAAAAACTGCCATTGCGGGTAAACAGCGTCTGCCCGGTGACCGCCGACTTGGTGGTGAAAAAGCCATCGCCATTGATCGCGAGGTCGAGCGCCGATCCGGTCTGCTCAATCGGGCCAAGCGCGAAGTTTTGACTGATCTTTTCAACCGTCGCGCCCACGCCCTGCGTCATGCGCGGATTGGTGAAGGCCGAACCGGCGACAATGTCGGCAAATTCGGTGCGGCTCTTCTTGAAGCCGTTGGTCTCGGCATTGGCGATGTTGTGCGAGATGACGCCGAGTTCGGTCTGGGCGTTCTTCAGGCCATTGAGCGAGGTGTAAAAGGACATCGGGGTTACTCCTGTGAGAGGTTCAGGCGGTCGTGGTCGGGGTTGGCGTTGCGGCAGCGGTTGCCGCCGCCGCCTTCGCAGCGGCCTGCTGCGCGGCGACTACGGCATCCAGCTTGTCACCCAGCGACTTCAGCGTGGTGTTGACGTCGCTGATCCCGGCGAGCGACGAAAACTGCGCCATCTGCGCCAGCATCTCCTTGTTATCGACCGGGTTGAACGGATCCTGCTGCTGCATCTGGGTGGTCATCAGCTTGAAGAAATCGGCCTGGCCCAATGTGGCGAACCCGGATTTCTTGGCGGTCGAGACGGACTGGGCGGCGGCGGTTGCGCCATTGACGGAAGCTACGGTCATTATTTCATCCTCATCGTATCAAGCATCAGCTGCTTGGCGGTGGACAGGGCCTCAACCAGATTCTGGTACTGGCGTGAGGCATCGAGCATTTCGACCATCTCGGCGTTTTCATCGACCGGGCTGGTCCAGACGTCGCCGTTGGCGTCGGCCAGCGGGTGATCGGGATTGTGTTCGCGGGTGGGCGGTGTATCGGCGCGAATCACGCCGGTTACGCTGACCCCCGCCAAGCCGCTGGCCTGATCGAGCTGGGTGGCGAACACCGCGCGCAAGGGGCGATAGGTCGCTTCCGGGCTGGAGGCGACCGCGCCCGCGTTGGCGAGGTTGGAGGCGGATGCGTTCATTCGCACCAGCTGCGCCGACATGCCACTGCGGGCGACGTCGAACAGGTTCATCGGGTTTGCGCTGACTGAACCGGGCATGGTCATTCGCCTTTCAGCGCGCGGGTGATCGTATCGACCCGCCCGCGAATGAAGGAGAGCGTGGCCGAATAGCCCACCGCGTTTTCAGAAAATGCCAGCTGCTCGGTCGCCATCTCGACGGTGTTGCCGTCCATGCTGGGCATCACCGGCACGCGGTAAAGGGTGGCCGCGCCGAGAGCCTGCGCCTCGCTCGCACCGCCGGTGCGGGCTTTCAGCGCGGCGGCAAAGTCGATGTCGCGGGCTTTGTAGCCGGGCGTCGCGGCATTGGCGATGTTGGAGGTGAGCAGGCCCATGCGCTGCGAACGCAGTTCCAGTGCGGCTCCGTGTATCCCAAACAATGTGTCGCTCATCGGCTGTGGCCTTCTGCAATCATGTGCGTGACGTGTTCCGCAAGCACCGTGCCAGTTGCGGAAATGGCGCGTTTGCTTGGGTTCAAGGGCGCAAGTCCGGCAAAAGTCTGCCGCTGCCCGGCAAAGTTCGGCCAGCCGTTGAAACCTGACCGCCGCCGCCGTTCTCAGCTGGCAAGCGATAGGAAACCCGCAGCCATGAACGTGCTCAACCTGATTGACGGAACTTCCGCCGCTATTGTGCTGGGCGGCACGATTGTGGCGACGGCGCTGCGCTGCGGCACGCGTGAATGCGCGATCGCCCTGTACGAGATGGGCCAGTTGTGGGCGCATCCCTTTGACTCGGGGACAGCCCGCGCGGGCCTTGCGGTGCAAGTGCAGGCGATCAAGCGCGACGGCATCCTGCGCGCCCAACCGCGCCAGACCGGCGATACGGAATTTGACGAAGCCACTGACGCGATGATCGCCCGACGATCAATCCCCGCGCTGATCGCGGCGCACGAGCGGCACAAGGCGCGCCGGGCGCGGCTGAGCAACACTGCCGCGCGATTGTTTGCCCAAGCCGCAGAACTCGCCCCGGTGTTTGGCATGGTCGGTACGCTGATCTCGCTCAACCGGATGGCGGACGGCGGCATTGGGGGCGGCGATTTCACCATTGCCATCGGCATGGCGGTGCTGACGACGTTATACGGCCTGCTCGCCGCCAACCTGCTGTTCGCGCCAATCTCGCGCATGATCGAACGCGCCGCTGCTGCCGAAGAGGCGGAGCGGCAGAAAGTGGTCGACTGGCTCGCCAGCCAGCTCGCCGAAAGCCTGCCGACGATTGGTCCCGCCGAGCGCAAGCCGCGGGAAGCCGCCTGATGGAGATGCGCACCGGCGTGGGCTGGCAATATGCGCTGTCCGATCTGTCGCTGATCCTGTTCATGATCAGCGCGGCGGCACTTGCGAAAGCTGGTGGCCACGGCGTGAAGGCACCACCCGCTCCGCCGGTCCTCGCCGCGCCAGTAGTGGCCGATCCAGTCGCCGTGTGGCGGCCCGGACCCGGAGCGCCGGGGCTTGGCGCATGGCTCGCCAGCACGGGCCGCGACGCGCGGCAAAGATTGACAATAGTGGCGCGCTATTCCGGCGCTAATGCCACCTTGGCGGCAACGAACGCCGCCCGATTGCTGGCTGAGGCAGGTCCGTCCGCTGGCAACGTGCGCATCGTAGTGGAACCCGACAGCGCCGACGATCTCTCCGCCGCGCTGACGTGGGACGTGCCCGATCTGAAACAAGGACCCTCGAGATGAAGCGCCTTATCCCGCTAGCTGCCCTGCTGATTCCCTCCGCATTGGCCGCCCAGGGCTTCACCCAGTTGCCCACCATAGATCGCGCCGTGGCTGACTTTACTGGCGTCGCCATCGGCCAGTCCGGCGGGGCTGCGCAGCCGGTAGACCGCCGGTTGCGCCTTGCCGCCTGCGCCGGAATCCCCGCGCTCAGCTGGTACGGCGCGCGGCGTGATACGGTCTTGGTGCAATGCCCGGATGCTGGCAGTTGGCGCTTGTTCGTGCCGGTGCTGGCAGGAAACAACGCTGCCAGCCAAGTCCCCGCCGTGTTGCGCGGTGAGGCGGTGACAATCGCAGTTGAGGGCGACGGATTCTCGGTGGCCCAAGCCGGTGAGGCGATGGAACCCGGCGCGGTGGGCTCGTGGATCAAGGTCAAATCGGCCAATGCCAACGCCCAGCCGATGCGCGCCCGGGTCGTCCGTCCCGGCTTGGTCATGGTCGATATCGGCAGCGCTTTGCCGTGAACCCGGCAAGATTTTTCCGGCAAGGCGGCACCTGCGGCTTAATGAACCGACCGTTCTGCCGTTCTGCCTTTCAGGAAAACCACGGAGCGGCACCATGCCAGTCGAACCACTCAGTAGCGTCGGATCAGCGCACGCCATCAGCGCACTTGACCCCCGAACCGCCCGCGTTGTCGCAGGCGAACGGGACAAGGCCAGCGTCAGCCCATCCTCTGCCCAGACGAATTCGGTCCAGACCGGCCCGGTCCAGACTAGCGATGCGCTCGATCCCGGTCCGGTTCCGGTAGATGTCGAACGCATTTCGCTGATCCGCAAGGCCATCGAATCAGGCACTTACCCCATCGTCCCTGCCAAGATCGCTGACGCGGTGATCGCCGCAGGCCTGCTGCTAAGGACCGCGCAATGAGCGAGCAGACACTTCTTCGCGACAACTTGCGCCAGATGGTTGCCGTTTTGGAAGGCGAGCGGCAGGCGCTGGCCGGGCTCGATCTGGACGGCATCATGGGCGCGGCGGTTGGTAAAAACAGCCTGTGCGGCGCGCTTGAGGAGGTCGATCCGCAGCTTGTCGATGAGGAATGCCGGGGACTTCTCGACGCCGCGCGGCGGCTGAATGAAGTCAACCGTCAGGTCCGCAACCTGATCGCCGCCAATGTTTCTGCCCGGCTGGACATGCTGACCGGCTCGGCCGCGCTGTACCGCGCGCGGCCTGCTTACGCCTATGCCGCAGCGCGGGGCTAACGTCCTTACTGTCCTATGCGTTGCCCCTTTTCTTCGTCTTTGCGAGCAAAGCGAAGCAATCCAGAGCGGGTGTGCGCTGACTCTGGATTGCTTCGCTTCGCTCGCAAAGACGAGTCAATAGATGAGGTGGTTGGAATAGTGCCACCGCATCCCGATTGGCACGCCTCTTGCTCAACACTCCCCGACGCTTGCGTAAGGGAGTACGTTTTGAGCCAGGTTCAGTCCATCGGTGCCAGCGGCGAAGTGCGGTCAGCCATTGCCCGCGCCGCGCAGGCAACGGGCGTTGATTTCAACTATCTGCTCGGACAAGCCAAACTCGAATCCAGCCTGGATCCAAAGGCCCGCGCCGTGACCTCGTCGGCGGCGGGCCTGTACCAGTTTGTCGGTTCGACCTGGATGGACACGCTGGCCAAGCACGGCGCACAGCACGGTTTTGGCGGCATGACCGACCCGGCTAGGAAAGCCTCGGCAATGGCACTGCGGTTCGATCCCGATGCCTCGGCACTAATGGCCGCCGAACTGGCGAGCGACAACAAGGTCGCGCTGACCACCACGCTGGGCCGCGAACCCGATCCGGCTGAACTGTACTTGGCGCATTTCCTCGGGGCCGAAGGGGCGGGACGGTTTCTGTCCGGCCTTGCCAGCGATCCCACCCAGAGCGCTGCCAGCCTGCTACCGAAAGCGGCTGCGGCCAATCGCAATGTGTTTTTCTCCCCCAGTGGCGCACCGCGTTCGCTGGGAGATGTCATGGGCCTGCTGCGCGGGCGATTGTCTTCAGCGATGGAGGGCGCTGGCCTCCCCTCCTCTTCAGGGGAGAGGATTGAGGGGTGGGGGCTATCTGTGTCGGACAGGCCCCACCCCTCAATCCTCTCCCCTGAAGAGGAGGGGCTAAGCCAGCGTGGGCCGCTTGCTCGTGAATTCCACAATTCGGCCGCCACGCCAGTCGCTCCGATGCAGTCGATGGCCGAAACGCTCAACCAAACCTTCTCGCTCGGTTCGCCCGGCACCGCCGTTCCCGATCACGTCCGCACGGCATATGCGCGGCTTTCGGCGCTGGGGCTTTAGGCGATGAAAAAGCGCCTCACTTACCTGACGACGCTGGCGCTGCCCGCCGGGATCCTGTCGCTGATCATGCTGATGATCGTGCCGGTGCCGCGCGTGCTACTCGACGTGTGCTTTGTTCTCAACATCGCGCTGTCGGTGGCGATCCTGATGGCCTCGCTCAACGCCGCCAAGCCGCTCGATTTCTCCGCTTTCCCCTCGGTGCTGCTGTTCGCCACGCTGCTGCGACTGGCGCTGAATGTAGCCTCTACCCGCGTCGTGCTGGTCAACGGCCACGAAGGCGGCGCGGCGGCGGGCAAGGTGATCGAGGCGTTCGGCGCGTTTCTGGTCGGCGGTAATTTCGCGGTCGGCTTGTTCGTGTTCATGATTCTGATGATCATCAATCTGGTCGTCGTGACCAAAGGCGCGGGCCGGGTGTCAGAAGTCAGCGCGCGGTTCACGCTCGATGCCTTGCCCGGCAAGCAGATGGCCATCGACGCCGATCTCGCCGCCGGGCTGCTCACCGCCGACGAAGCCAAAGCCCGCCGCCGCGAAGTGGCGACAGAGGCCGATTTCTATGGCTCGATGGATGGTGCCAGCAAGTTCGTGAAGGGCGATGCGGTCGCCGCGCTGCTCATTCTGGGCGTCAATATCATCGCCGGGTTCTGCCTTGGCATGTTGAGCCACGGGCTGACCGCCGGAGAATCGGCGGAAAAGTACATCAC
>JBDUBN010000161.1:0-6205 GCA_040004085.1 Novosphingobium sp. | reverse complement strand
ATCAGCCTTTTAACGCAAACCCTTTCCTACACCCCAGCAATCTGCCACCCTCACCGCCGTTCCTGCTCTTTCCTATCGTCGCCTCCCTCCTTCGCCTGCGCACGGCGGCTCCGCCGCGCAAACTTCATCTCGTAAAAACTTTCCATGCGTGACACGGGTGAAGTTTGCGAACTTTGCCAAACCGCCGCCACCAGCGCGGTGGTGACCGCCACCAGTCCATCTGTCCTGCCCAGCAACCAATCTGCACGGTTGGACGGGGACACGCAATATCGTGTCCCCGCGTGTCCGCTCGCAGCCGTATCTCCAACCTGCCTTACCAGACCAATACAGCTTGCAACCGGCTGCCCGCCATCCCATCTTGCGCCCGCACAACGTTCACCCACGAAAGTCCCGCCCATGGTCACCACGCCGACCGAGATTGCTACCGCTTCTCCGATCACGCTGACCCCGCCCGATCCGGTGCCGGTGGTATCGCCCGAACAGGCGGTGGGGCTGGTGCCGGTTTCCCCTGACGAAAAGTCCAAGCTGGATGCCAAGGTCGACGCCTATATCGCCGACCTGATCGCGCAGGATCCCAACAGCCCGGCGTTCGGCCAGAAAGTCAGCGACCTCACCAACATGGGCCGCAAGGAAATCGCCGCCGCGTCGGCAATGTCGAACCGCTTTCTCGACCGACCGATCAAGGCGATGGACAAGGATTCCGGCGTCGGCGCTAACTTGGCCGAACTGCGCAAGACGATTGAGGATCTTGATCCCGGCAAGGCGGGCAAGCTGTCTACCGGTCGCAAGTTCCTTGGCATCATTCCGTTCGGCAACAGCCTGAAGCACTACTTCGAGCGCTATCAATCGTCGCAAACGCACATCCAGTCGATCCTGACGCACCTGGCGTCGGGCAAGGACGAACTGCTGATGGATAACGCCGGCATCGATGTCGAGCGCCAGAAACTGTGGGCGGCAATGGGCAATCTGGAGCAGATGATCCACATCGCCAAGACGCTGGACGGGCGGCTGGAGGAAAAGGCCGCCGATCTGGATCACAGCGAACCCGCCAAGGCCAAGGCGCTGCGCGAGACGGCGCTGTTCTACACCCGCCAGCGCACACAGGACCTGCTGACGCAGATGGCGGTGACTGTGCAGGGCTATCTGGCGCTCGATCTGGTCAAGAAGAACAACGTCGAACTGGTCAAGGGTGTTGACCGGGCCAGCACCACCACGGTCGGCGCGCTGCGTACCGCCGTCACCGTGGCGCAGGCGATGACCAACCAGCGGCTGGTACTGGCGCAGATCACCGCGCTCAATGAAACCACGGCCAATATCATCGAGTCCACCGGCGTCCTCCTGCGTGATCAGACCGCCAAAATCCACGAGCAGGCCGCTGCCAGCACCATCCCGCTGGCCACCCTGCAACGCGCGTTCCAGAACATTTATGACACCATGGACAGCATCGACACCTTCAAGTTGAAGGCACTCGATTCGATGAAGCAAACGGTGACCACGCTCAGTTCCGAAGTCGAAAAGTCGCGCGGTTACATCGCCCGGGCCGAAGGCGCATCGCAAGCGGCGGTCTCGCACGATGCGCCCGGCCTGCTGTCACTGGAAGGGTGAGCGGGTGAGCGCTCAGGACAGCGACCTGATCTTGCAACAGGCCCGCCAGTCGCTCAATAACCAGCGCGCGGGCGGCCGCCGCGTCCGCTCCATCGGCGAGAGTTCCGCCGCGCTGAAACGCGGCCATGCCTTGCGCAAGCTGATGCGCATCACGCTGGCTGTCGTCGCCATCCTGTTTGCCGCCATCGTCGCTGGTCTGGTGGTGGATGGTATCGGCTGGACCGGGATCATCCTGACGATGCTCGCGCTGGTGATCGCGGTCGGCGTGTTCGCGACGTATCCCAAACTCGATGTGCCGCAGCGGGCCAGTCTGGCGGGCGGTGACGTCAAGTCACTGGTCGGGCGTACCGAAATGTGGCTTGAGGCGCAGCGCCCCGCCCTGCCGCCGCCTGCGGTCATGGTGGTCGATCACATTGGCCTGCAACTCGATGCCTTGGGCAAGCAATTGCGCGGCCTCGACGAGCGCCAGCCCGCTGCGGCGCAAGTGCGCACCCTGGTCGGCGATCATCTGCCCGAACTGATCAGCGCCTATACCGACATTCCGCCGCACTTGCGCACTGATGGTGCTTCAGGCCGTTCACCAGACGCGCAACTGACCGAGAGCCTGACCAAGATCAGCGGTGAAATCGACAGCGTCACCCGCCAACTCGCCAGCGGCGCGATTGACAAACTGGCGATCCAGACACGATATCTCGATTACAAATACGGCGATGCGCTGGAGGAAGATAAGCGCTAGAATCGTCATTCCCGCGTAGGCGGGAACCTATCTCCCCACCGTAGGCCAATCGCAAGGTCGGGGATGGATCCCCGCCTGCGCGGGGATGACGAAGAGATTTGCGGTCACAAAAACCGCCCCTCACAAATCCCGGTGCAGTTCCAGATAGTCGAGCGGTACGCGCAAGCTGGTCGCAGCGATGCGGATTTCGCTGAGTAAAAGCGTCAACCCGGCCATGATGAGTGCGATGGCCAAAAGAAAAAACCCGGCGGCCAACCGCTCCAGCTTGAAATCGGCCATTTCTTCCAAAAACAGCACCGCGACCGTCGTGCCCACCAACAGGCCGCTGAGCACCAGCAGTGAAATGGCGCGGGTGATCAAGGCGATCCGGCGGTCGATGGCGCGAATTTCCGTAACGACCATGTCGTGCGCAGGTCCCGAAGTTTCGCCATGCAACGCCTGCAAATGCCGCCCGCGATCAACAATCCGCCCCAGCCGGGCGGACAGGATGTTGAGGATATTGCCCATCGCCACCAGCAGGAACACCGGAGCCAACGCCAGTTGGATGGTGTGAGCGATCATCCGGGCATGGTGCCATTCATGTGCACAGAAGCCGCCACCAGCCGCACCCGCGTTCCCTTTACCAGTGGTTCGATCATGTAAGTCCCCGCCGCCTGCGTCGCGAATGCCTCGATCAGGCTGCTGCCCAGTCCCGAACTGTACACCGGACTTCCATTTACCCCGCTGCCGTTATCCGTAACGGTCAATTGCCAACCCTGCGGCAAGCTGTGGAAATTGACATCAAGCACGCCGCCGCCGTTTGAATCAAAGGCATGTTTGGCGGCATTGGTAATGGCTTCGTTGGCTACCAGCCCGATTGCCACCGCCTGATCACGCGGCAAGCGCAAGTCGTCGATAGTCAGGTTGAGCTGCACTGAATTGTTCAGGAACGTAGCCTTGCAGATGCTGGTGATCAGCTTGGTCAGATAGGTCCGCATGTTCATGTCGTCGACGTCGCTGCCGTCGTCATAAAGGCTTTCATGGGCGGTCGCGAAGCTAAGCACCCTGTTCGCCGCCACTTCCAGCGCGTCGCGTGCCGCCTGCGATGTCTCACTGTCTTTCTGAACCCGCAACAGGCTGACAACAATGGCGAAGTTGTTCTTGGTCCGGTGATCAATTTCCTTGAGCAGCATGTCGCGCTTGGCAATTTCGGCGTTGCGCTGGCTCATCGCCACCCGGCCGTGGCTGCGGAAACTTTCGGCGAAAGCGATCACGGCCAGCAGGGAAATGCCATTCACCAAAATGCGCGGACCGTCGGCCGGGAAGGCCAGTGCAAACGAGTGGGCGGGCGGCAGGATCGCCCAGACGATGTACAACAGGCCCGCCACATATGTGACCAGTCCCGCCGGCCAGCGGCCATACAGGGTCGCGATCATCGCCGCCGGATAGATAAGGGCAAACGGACCCGCCGCCGGAGCCACCACATCGATAAACAACCGCGCGACCCACAGCCCCAGCGTGCAAACCACGCCGAACGCTATCTGGCGCAATAGGGGACTGGCCGGACGTTTCCACCGGTCCAGCACGTCAAACTGGGCAAATCTCCGCACGCTCTATCCCCCACCGCGAATTACGGTCTGTTGAGAAGTGTGTAATCAGCCCCGCTGAACTGAAAATGACTATCAGCAGCTTGCGAAAGCTGCTGAAAAATGTGCCGCGTGTAAAGAGGTTAATTTTGGCGCGACGACAGCACGGATCGCAGACATCAGACCTGCCGCGTCCGCACCAGAACCTCAACCACGCCCGGATCGGCCAGCGTTGAAATATCGCCCAGGTTGCTGACGTCATTCTCCGCGATCTTGCGCAGAATCCGCCGCATAATCTTGCCCGACCGCGTCTTGGGCAGCGCAGGGGCGAAGTGGATGACGTCGGGCGTGGCGATGGGGCCGATTTCCTTGCGGACCCATTTGACCAGTTCGGCGCGGATTTCCTCGCTTTCGGCCTCGCCAGCGTTGAGCGTGACATAGGCGTAGATGCCCTGCCCCTTGATGTCGTGCGGCATGCCGACGACGGCTGCTTCGGCGACTTTGCCGTGGGCGACGAGCGCGGATTCGACTTCGGCGGTGCCCATACGATGGCCGGATACGTTGATCACATCGTCAACCCGGCCGGTGATCCAGTAATAGCCGTCCTCGTCGCGGCGGCAGCCGTCGCCGGTGAAGTATTTGCCGGGGTAGGTGGTGAAATAGGTCTGGAAGAACCGGTCATGATCGCCCCAAACGGTGCGCATCTGGCCGGGCCAGCTTTGCGTGAGGCAGAGGTTGCCTTCGTTCGCGCCTGTCAGTTCCCCGCCTTCGGCATCGACCAGTTGCGGCACGACGCCGAACATCGGCAGGCTGGCGCTGCCGGGCTTCATGGCAATCGCGCCGGGCATGCCAGTGATCATCGCCGCGCCGGTTTCGGTCTGCCACCAGGTGTCGACGATAGGGCATCGCTCGTCACCAACCACGCGCCAGTACCATTCCCATGCCTCGGGATTGATCGGTTCACCGACGCTGCCCAGCAGGCGGAGCGAGGAGCGGCTGGTGTTTTTAACCCAGCTATCCCCTTCGCGCATCAGTGAACGCAATGCGGTGGGCGCGCCGTAGAAGGTGTTGACCTGATGGCGGTCAACGATTTGCCAAAAGCGGCTGTGATCGGGGTAGTTGGGCACGCCTTCAAACATCACCGTCGTCGCGCCGTTGGCCAGCGGGCCATAGACGACATAGCTGTGGCCGGTGACCCAGCCGATGTCGGCGGCGCACCAGTATATCTCTCCGGGGCGGTAATCGAACACGTAGTGATGCGTGCATGCCGCCCACGTCAGATAGCCGCCGGTGGTGTGCAGCACGCCCTTGGGCTTCCCGGTGGAGCCGGAGGTGTAAAGGATGAACAGCGGGTCTTCCGCGCTCATTTCCTCAGGCGGGCAGTCTGCTGAGGCGGCGGCGCGGGCATCGTGCCACCAGTGGTCGCGGCCCTCGGCCATGGCCGCGCCCTGGCCGACATGGCGAACGACCAGAACGGCCTCAACCGGGGTTCCGAGCGCGAGCGCCGCATCGACATTGGCCTTCAGCGGCACCACTTTGCCGCCGCGCATCCCGGCGTCGGCGGTGATCACCAGTTTGCTGTCACAATCGACGATCCGGCCATGCAGCGCCTCAGGCGAGAAGCCGCCGAAGACGATGGAGTGGATCGCGCCGATGCGGGTGCAGGCCAGCATCGCCACCGCCGCCTCGGGGATCATCGGCATGTAGATGGTGATCCGGTCGCCGCGCTTGGCTCCCAAGGCCTTCAGCGCATTGGCAAAGCGGCAGACGTCCTCGTGCAGTTCGCGGTAAGTGATCTTGCGCTGCTGGCTGGGATCGTCGCCCTCCCAGATGATCGCGGTGACATCGGCACTTGTCGCAAGGTGGCGGTCAAGGCAGTTGGCGGAGACATTCAGCGTGCCATCAGCGAACCATTCGATGCCGAAGTCCGCCTCGTTAAAACTGCTGCCGGACAGTTTGGTCCACGGCTTGATCCAGTCCAGCCGTGCGGTTTCCGCGCGCCAGAAGGTTTCCGGTTCGGCGATGGATTGGCGGTATTTCTCGGCATAGCCAGCGGCGTTAACATAGGCGCGTTCCGCCCATTCGGCGGGTACGGGATGTGTGGTCACGCTGGCAGATCCTCTCGGGTTTGAACGCCCCTTCTAGAGCCATTCGCGCGCCGATTGAACCTCTGAAGCTCGATTTTTTAGCAGGGCCGCGCGATAAGGCATAAAGCGCCGTCCGCCAGCGTCAGATCGGATAATTGCAGCGCGAGGCCGCATTCCCCCGGCGCAATTGGCTCGCCGTTGATTGTTACGCC
>JBDUBN010000160.1:0-6205 GCA_040004085.1 Novosphingobium sp. | reverse complement strand
TTGTTGAACCAGGCAGCTGACCTGAATGTTTTGGTCATTTGGTTATGGATGTCCGAATTATCATTACGTGATGGTAAGGCTTGCCGGGATCGACCCGGGCCGAGCCGAATTGCGGCTGGTTGGGCGTGTCGGGGAATTTCTGCGGTTCAAGCGCGAAGCCGTCGCCCATGCGATAGACACAGCCATTTTTGCCCAGATTGGTCCCGTCGAGGAAATTGCCCGTGTAAAGCTGCACTCCGGGCTCGGTAGTAAGTATTTCGAGCACACGCCCTGATGCCGGATCTTCGACTCGCGCCGCCAATCCCGGTTGCCTGGTCTGGCCCTTGTCCAAAACGAAGTTGTGATCGTAGCCGCGCCCGATCCGAATTTGCGGATCGTTGCCGCTGCGCAAGGCCCTGCCAAGGTTTCTGCCGGTGGTGAAATCGAACGGTCCGCCAGCGACGGCGCGCAATTCGCCGGTCGGGATCAAGGCTTCGTTCACTGGAGTGAACCGACTGGCCGGAATAGTCATCCGCACGTTCATCGCGCCAAGTGCCGGGCATGCACCCGACAGGTTGAACAGCGCGTGATTGGTCATGTTGAGGACGGTCGGCTTGGTCGTGGTTGCGTCGAACGCGATCGTCAAGGCACCGCGCTTGTCCATTGAATAGGTCACTCTGGCGGTGACCTCGCCGGGATAGCCGGAATCGCCATCGGGACTGACATGTTCCAGCACAACCGATCCGTCTTGCACTGATACGATCCGCCACACCGCCCGGTCGAAGCCTTTGCCCCCGCCGTGCAGCGAATTCTTGCCGTTGTTGAGCGGGAGCTGGAAAGTCTGGCCGTCAATCGTGAAGCGGCCACCGGCAATGCGATTGGCATAGCGGCCAACCGTTACGCCGAAAAAGTCCTGTGTCGCTTCGTAGTCTTGCGCTCTGTCATGGCCAAGCACGATATCCTCGAGCTTACCGTGGCGGTCTGGCACGACCAGGCTTTGCAAAGTCGCACCATAGCTCAGAATACGTGCGGAAACGCCGTTGCCGTTGCTCAAGGTCACCGCCTCTACCCGGGTGCCGTCCGTGAGAGTTCCACCGTCGGTGCGCATTACCCTGATACTTTGAGCCAAAATCGACGTTCCCATGCACGCGGTTATCGCCGCGAGACTGAATGCGAGATATTTCAATTTCCGGGCCATTCCCGCATCCCCATAATTCGTTGACCAGGGCGCAATATATACTCATACAAATTAAAAGGTCAACACCAGGAGATCGACTATCAGCGCAAACTCACCATCGGGCTAGCAGTGATGACCGTCGGCTCGCTCGGCATGATGCTGGCCGCCTGGCAGATCTCCTACGGGGTCACCGCGGCCTCGCTCTTCACCGTCTCGTGCGGGATTGCGCTGCTCCAGGTGGCGACCAACCCTCATGTCGCGGAACCCGACCAATGCTTTGCCGCCCGAAAAGGTAGAGTTCGCCGATTACTGAAAACCTCGGTCCGCAGCTCCCTTCCCGACTGGGAGGGAGCTGCGGATCACGCTATTTCCCGACCGGCGTCAGCACCGCTACCGCGCCGCCCGAGGGCGACAGCACCAATGTAAGCGCCGACTTGGCATCGACTGCTGCCCGGCTTGTGCGCAGATTGTTGATATCCGCTCCGTCCTGCCAAACATTCGCCGAAAAGCGCCCGGCCCCTAGGAAATCGAGCGGGACCGAAAGCGTCCGACCCTGCTCGTTGGTCATCGCGCCCACGTACCAGGTCCGGCCCTTGCGCCGGGCCGTCACTATGTATTCGCCAATATCCCCCGCAACCACCCGAGTTTCGTCCCAGGTCGTCGGCACCGCGCTGATAAATTCGGCGCCATCGGCCCATGATCCGTCCGCGTTGTGATAGACACCTGGACTGTCGGACACCATCTGCAAGGGCGAATCAAAGACCACGTACATGGCGATCGCCTGGCCGCGCGTGGTCTGGACGAACGGCGCGATCTCGCGCTGATGCTTTGGAAAGTCGGCCGGCGACGAATGTCGGAATCCCCCCGGCGTATAGTCCATCGGGCCAAGGATCATCCGCGTGAACGGCAGCGTCACATTATAGCGCGCCGTTATGAGTGCAGTCCATTTGTTGTATTCGGCCCCCCGCACCCCTTCCTGGGTGACGTAATTGGGATAAGTCCGGTTGAGTCCGTCGGGCGGATAGGCGCCATGAAAATCGACCATCAGGTGGTGCTTGGCCGCCAGCCCCAACACCTTGTGATAATAGCCGACCATCTCCTGATCATTGCGGTTCATGAAATCTATCTTGATGCCCTTCAGACCCCACCGTTCATACTGCGCGAGCGCCTGGTCCAGTTGCCGGTCGAGCTGCTTCCATTGCAGCCAGACCATCACACCAACGCCGCGATCCGAAGCATAGCGGACGATCTCGGGTATGTTCATCGCCGGTATCGTTTTGGTCACATCGGCGGGCCCGGGCTTTTCGCTCGAGCCTTCGTACCAACCTTCGTCGATCAGAATGTATTCGAGCTTCATCGCGGCGGCGTGGTCGATATAGGCCTTATAGGTGGCGGTATTTTTCCCCGCGTCCGGGATCTTCACGTCCCATCCGTTCCACCAGTCCCAAGCTGCCTTGCCCGGCTTGATCCAGCGCGTGTCACCGATGACCGAGGGCGAGGCGAGGCGGCTCATCATAGTCGATTCCGGGAGTGCGCCGGGTCGGTTGCCGATCATCACCACGCGCCACGGGCTGATCATTGGACCCTTGCTCAGATCCACTTTCACCGCCGGCGAAGACGAGCCGGCAGGCGCAGCATCGAGTCGGGGCGAAAGCTTTATGGCAAGCCCAGGTCTGCCGTCGCCGCGCCCTGTAAAATAGACTCCCGCATAATCGCGCATGTCGGCCTGCGCCAGGGCGAAGGTCTGCTGCGCTTCGCCGGTCTTGCAGACGAACGGGGTATCATACAATTGATCCGGACCGATTTGGGTTGACTTCACCGGATCGAACGACCCTTCATGTGGACCATAGAAAGTCCAGGTTTTAAAGCCCCAGCAATTGTAGTCCGTCGGAAAATTGAATTCGGTGAGTTCCTGGATAAGGCTTACTTCATGCAGCCCGCTCTGCCCCCGAACGACGTAACGCAAGGCGACCCCGTCATCGTATGCGCGCGCAATCAGCGTAAAATCGGCCGACTTGGCTCCGGATTGATGCAGTGCAATCGTGCTTTCGCTGTAACGATCCCTGGTGGTCTTGGTCTTGCCGACGACCAGATTTATTTTCCGGTCGACCGCGTGGTCCTGATGCGAAACTATGGCGGTGCCAGACCCACCGATCGAGCCGAGCTCATCGAAGTACAGCCCCAGCGGCGAAGGCACAATGACCGCCTTGCCATCATGAACGACTGAATAGGTTGCGCCCTTGGCTCCGGTTTCGACCTCGATATACGTCCGTTTATCAGGCGAGGCGACTCTGACCGTTTCGGCTTTCGCTCCGGCCGCAGCAGTACAAGCAATCACAATGAGCGCTGCACTGGCGAACCTAGACGATCCTTGTAGCAAAAATCTCTTCATCACTTGGGTCATTTCAGCAATTCCACTCCATTTGATTGCAGGTCGCGCCTGCCGACGTAGGCCTTGCCGGAAAGCACCCCGCCATGTTCGATTCTCCAGCCAGAACGCGATTCGCCGGTCTGGATAGGGACAGGCTAATTCACTCCAGAACTCGCTTCAGGCTCAGTCGCCCAGAACATAGATCCCTTTCAACACATTGTAAAAACGTCACAAAAGTTGATATCTTCCCGTCCTTACAAAATTCGGTTGAAGTCCGCTCTCGGATTCAATAGACGGTCCCACATGTTATTTGTATGACAATTATATATCAGGGCGTCAATTCCCAACCGCAAAAAATGATAGCGCTCCCAATTTTCCTGGAGCGAACGTCGGAGAAGAAATCGATGGCCATCCGGCAAAGTTGCAAAAGCATCTAGCCGGTCAGTGAATGAACACAGAAAACAGACCATAAATCCGGGAGTGGGGCATTGGCACATATCGTTCGAACCATAATCGCGGCTGTTGCACTTGCGACTTGCACTTGTGTCCCGTTGGACGCCGCTTCCGCCCAGACCGCTGCGCCTTACACCTGGAACACTGTTCCTTTCGGCGGCGGCGGTTACGTCGATGGCTTCGTCTATCATTCCAAGAAGCCGGGAATACTTTACGCTCGCACCGATGTGGGCGGAGCATACCGGTTCGACTTCCACGGGCAAAAATGGATTCCATTGTTCGACTGGATGGAGCGCGCCGATAGTGACTTGATGGGTGTGCTCAGCATCGCGCTTGATCCAAACGATTCCGAAAAGGTCTATGCTGCTACCGGCAAGTACCTCAGCGAATGGGCCCGCAAAGGCGCGATCCTGCGCTCTAGCGACCGGGGCGCGACCTGGCAAAAATTCGAGCTGCCGATCCGGGTCGGTGGCAACGCCGATGGGCGCGGCACGGGCGAGCGGCTGGTCGTTGATCCCGCCAATGGCTCGGTCCTCTATTATGGATCCAATCGCGACGGCCTGTGGAAGAGCTCGGACGGCGGAGCCACCTTTGCCGCCGCAGTATCGCCCGCCAAGTCGATTTCGCTCGTTTCGATAGACCCTCGTGATGGCGCGATCTATCTGGGCAGTGCCGACGGACTGGGTGCTCTGCTCGTCAGCACCGACGGCGGCAAGAGTTTCGCACCAGTGCCCGATACCCCGCAAATGGTCCCCCAGCACATGGCATTCGCCGGCGATGGTTCGGTGCTTGCGACCTTTGGGCGCGGCGCCAAGCCGGGCGAAGTGAACCCGTCCGATGTCGTCACTGGAGGCGTCTGGAAGCGTGAGGCTGGCGGGCACTGGAAGGAAATCACTCCCGAGAAACCGGAGGGTGGCGCAAAGTTCGGCTATTCGGGGGTCGATGTCGGCCCCGACGGGACCATTGCGGTATCGACGATCGACCGCTGGTGGCCGGGTGACGATGTCTTCGTCTCGCGCGATGGCGGCAAAAGCTGGATCGGCCTGCGCGACAAATCGCAGCTTAACTATGATGCCTATCCGTGGGCATCGGACCTGTTCAGCTCGCCCAATTCGCTGAGCGGTTGGAACTCGGATATCAAGATAAACCCGTTCAACAAGAACCAGATGATCTTCGTGGGACCTTGGGTAACCGGCAATTTGAGCGATGCTGGAACCGGCAAGCCGGTGATTTTCGGATTTATCACCGAAGAGCTTGAAGAGACTGCGATTACCCAGCTGGTTTCGCCATTGCACGGCCCAAAGGTCATGGCATCGATGGGCGACGTGGGCGGAGCCGTGTGGTTCGATACCACCCAGTCGCCCGAAGAGGGGCTGCTCAAGCCCAACAACGAAAGTAACCGCAGCATCGACTACGCGGGTCAGAATCCGGCCATCGTGGTCCGCGCCTCGGACAAAGGTCCGAGATACGGGTACATCTCGCAGGATGCCGGGCTGCACTGGACCCCGCTTCCCGGTTCGGCGTTCGATGCTCCCAAATGGAAGGATCACTGGCATACATCGGGTGTGATCGCGATGTCGGCCGGCGCCGGTTCGATGCTCTGGACACCGGATGCTTCGGTGGCATCGTATTCGAAGGACATGGGCAAGAGTTGGACCGAGACTGCCGGTTGGCCGGTTACGCGCGATCACAAGCTTTATCCGATTTCGGATAAGCAGGTCGAAGGCGTGTTTTACGTTTATGATCCGGCGGGTTCGATCCTGATCAGCGTCGATGGTGGCGCATCGTTCAAGATTATAGTCAACGGTCTGCCCAAGACTGCGCCATGGGAGCCGGCCAGGCTGGCGGTTGTGCCGACACGAATGCGCGACCTTTGGCTGCCCTACCCCGGCGGCCTGATCCATTCACCAGCGGCGGATAAAAAAGCGACGCCAATCGCCAACGTTACCGCAGCCTGGGCGATAGGCTTTGGGGCACCACTTAAACCCGGTGGCTATCCGGCCGTCTACCTTGCCGGCAAAATCAAGGAGGTCGGCGGTATCTGGCGCTCGGACGACGAAGGCAAGAACTGGACCCGGCTCAATCCCGCGGGGCGCAATTTTGAGCCGGTCGGCGCGATCACAGGCGATATGCGCGAGCCCGGCACAGTCTATATCGCGCCGGGAAGAGGCGGCGTGATGGTCGGCAAGCCGAACGCGCAATGATGCATGTCATTCGAAAGGATC
>JBDUBN010000159.1:0-6207 GCA_040004085.1 Novosphingobium sp. | reverse complement strand
ACGCGGGTGTACCCGGCCTTCTGCCACTCGGCCAGTTCCTTGCGGTATTCCCCCTTGCGCCCGCGCACGACCGGGGCGAGCAGATAGGCGCGCGTGCCCTCTGGCAGGGCCATCACCCGGTCGACCATCTGGCTGACCGTCTGCGCTGAAATCGGCAGGCCGGTGGCAGGCGAGTACGGCACACCCACCCGCGCCCACAGCAAGCGCATGTAATCGTAGATCTCGGTCACCGTCGCCACGGTAGAGCGCGGATTGCGGCTGGTGGTCTTCTGCTCGATGGAGATCGCGGGGCTGAGGCCGTCGATATGTTCGACATCCGGCTTGTGCATCATCTCAAGGAACTGGCGCGCATAAGCGCTCAGGCTCTCAACATAACGCCGCTGCCCCTCGGCATAGATCGTGTCGAACGCCAGACTGGACTTGCCCGAGCCAGACAGCCCGGTGATGACAATCAGCTTCTCACGCGGAAGCTGAACATCGAAGCCCTTGAGGTTATGCTCGCGGGCACCCCGAACGGTAATGTGGGAAAGACTCATGGCGCGAGTCTGTTCCAGATTTGTTCGATTCGGGCAAGGGGGTGGGCATTTCTAGCCCCCCCCTTGCACCGTAAGTCTACTGCTTGATGCCCACGATACCACCCACCGCATTGAACGGGGTGCTTCCAGTGTTGTTCAGGTAATAGGATACACCCAATTCCAACGCTTGAGGGCCGAAGAATGCCCCGGAAAATCCGCCAGTCGCGTTTGTGCCCGTCAAAGTGCCGGTGATCGCATTGGACGAAACCGTGCCGGTGCCTGTGTAAGTGCCAAAAGAAGTTACTGGCGCACCCGATACAACGGGCTGCGGCGTCCCGGCAATGGTGATTGAAGTAGACACTGTGTTAGCAGCAAAATCGGCACTGAAGGTTCCGGTGCTGTTACCGGTGAGCAAATAGTTGCCCCCTGTCACAGCCGCAAGGGCGCCGCCTACCGTAACCGAGTAATTTGCCGTCCCGGACTTTGGCATATCAGTGGTGAGTGTTGGTGAACCGCCATAACCAAGACGCACAGTGGCAACGTTGGTTGTCGTATCTATATGTGCCCAAGTCCCCAGAACCGTATAGCTAAGCGGCACCCCATTGGCGGATGGAGCGACCAGCGAGAAGATATCACGCGTTGTTCCGCTCTGCTTGTTCCACTGTACGCCATTGGTTAGCGGAGGCGGATTTACGACATCGGGGGGGTAACAGTTACAGTAGTGCTATCCGGCGCAGTCAACCTGTAGCTATCGCTTGCAGCTGTGTAAGCGACCGTAATCCCGCTGCCAAAAGCCAGTTTCTGCGCCTGTGTAAAATTGATCCCCGGCCCGGTTTGATACTGGATCCCGCCGGTCTGGAACGTGCGATCCCCCGCCATATCGACAATCTTGGTATAGGTCGCCGCAGCAGGCGGCGTAGGCGTACTCGCCACCCCGCCGCCGCCTTCTCCGCACCCCGCAAGCACCAGCACCAGCGCCAAACTTCCCAAAAACCTGTTCTTTGCATTCATAATCATTCCCCTGCTCAAAAAAACTCAAAACGCGGCGGTGATGCCCAGTTCGCCGCCTAACCGTTTGTAATCGTATAGTTCTATCGTCGAAATGTTGCGTTCCCAATGCACTCTCGCCAGCGGCGCGAAGGGCCCTACGCGCAAGGCTCGGAAGGTGCCGGAGAGGTTGGCGCTGAAGCGGTTGTCAATGCGGCGGCGCGGGTAGAGGAACAGGCGCGCGTCGGCCTCCACATGGCTGTAGCCGACGCTGACCGCCGCCGTGGTATGGCCGAATTCACGGAACAGATAGGCGCTGGCCCCGCCGCTGGCGAGGGCATAGCCGGGATCGGCGGCAATGTCGCGACTGGCGCTGAGTTGCAGGCCGCCGCCAGAGCGCGCGGTGAAGGCGCGGTCATAGCTGGTCGACAGGGAAAAACTGTCCCCGGTCTGCAGCGCGTTGCGCCGATTGGTGACGTGGCCCACGCCGCCTTCCACCCGCACTTGTCCGCGCTTGCCCATCGGGTGCTGCCAACTGGCGCTGCCCGAAATCGTCGCAGTATAAGCCTGCATCCCGTACCAGCGCCATGCCGGACCTATCAGGAAGGTGACCTTGTCGCGGCCAGAGCGATATTCCGGTCCGGCCTGGGCGGAGAGGATGAAGTCGTCGAATTGCTTGTCGCCATAGATATCCGCACTGCCAGAGACGCGGGCGAGCAGACTGGCGCTATTGTAAAGTCCATGCCGCGCCCATGCCTGCCCGCGCAAATCGACGCCAACGCCCGACTTTGCCTTGGCGTTCTGGTCCAGCGTGAAGTTGCCGATTACGGTACCCAGCGTGTCGGACCGCGTCGCGCGGTTGATATTGGAGTCAGGGGCGATGGCCGCTTCGAGAGAGAATCCCACCGGCTTCACTGCGCTGAGAGCGCTCTGATAAAAACGCACCATGCGCTCCACCTCGGGCGGCAAGCCGGTGGCCTCCGCGGCGCGCAGTTCACGCTCGGCGCTGGCGAGATGACCCATCTGCGCCTGCATCCGCGCCAGTTCCAGCCGCACCCGCGCGGCCTTTGGCTTGTCATCCAGGATCGCCCGGAATTCCACCGCCGCTTCACGGTATTTGCGCAACTGATCGGCGAGCATCATGCCCAGGCGAAAGCGGGCTTCGCTGCGAAGTTCCAAGTCAGGATTGCTCGCCAATGCGCGATAAGCGTGCTCTGCTGTGACAAAGTCACCCGCATCGCGCGCATGATCGGCATAGACGAACAATTGCGCTGCCGACAGCTCAACCGACTGGACCGGACGGGCGGCACCGTGTGAAATGGGTCCTGCGAGTTCCTGTGATCTGGCGGGACTCCCCATCAGCAGGGCAAAAAACAATGAAGCAGCAGCCAGCTTAATCGCGCCATCCCCTGTCCGGATAAATTCGTAATCCAGACAAAAACGACATAATCACTGGCGCCGGGAAACAAATTATCGTCGAAACTATGGCGTGCTGCCTAGCCTCAGTCCGTCAGCGCTGTCCAGTTCCTAAAGTGTAAATTAATCGACTTCGGACATATTTAGCGCCTATGGAAAATAATTCGTTTCAGCCAGTCAATCAACGCGCCAACCCGGTCGCGGCGGGTTTTCGAAAGGTCCGGCTCGGCCAATTTGATCCGGGCGCGCAGGCTGTGGCTGGCGGGCGCGACAAATTGCTCGTCCGGCAGATTCATTTCAGTGGCGAGGGATATTTCCAGCGGCCCTGAACTCAATTCGGCACCGGTCAGCGGATGGAATGGCATGTCATCTGCAAGCCTCTCCTCATGCGGGGCAGGCGGTAAGGCAGCCAAGCTCGCGGCTTCAGGCTCATCGATCACACCGCCGGCAAGCTCGACGCTCTGTTCCAGCGCCTCATAATCTGTCCACGCCCCCGGCGCATCATCGCTGCTGGCCACGGCGCCGTCTGGCAGTCGTGTCAGCACGTCACGGTCTTCGACGACCAGCCAGTGCGTTTCCGCCAGCTGTATATATTGGGCCGCTTCGCGCACGTCGTCATCATTCACGGTAAGGACCGGCTTCTTGGTCCCCTTGCGCGAAAAGGTCGCGAGTAAGCTGGCGTCGCCGCGCAATACACCGGCGAATTCTAACTCGTCCGCGGGGGATGCGCATTCCAGTGCGGTCGGCCATACCTCGTCGGCAAATTCGTCGTCAGATGGGCCGTTATCAATCTCCGGATCAGCGGGCTCTTCGCAGCCCACCACCGGCGCGTCAAAAAACGGATAGACCCCGTCGCAAGCCACCAGAACGCACAGCGGCCGGGGCAAGCCCTTTTCGCGGATCGTTTCGCGCAAGGCCTGGTGGATCAACACGGCGATATAGCAGGCCCCGATGGACCCGGCGCGGACTTCGGCTGGATCAGGGTTGCCGATGTCGAAAAGCCGCTCTTCCAGTTCGATTACCGCGCCGTAGAGGTCGTCGATACCCTTGATCGACAGGGTGACGTCACTGGCCTGATAGTCGGCCTCCCACTCAAACCCGTCGCGCGTGTAGCCATCCAGCAGGTCATCACGCGATGCGATGGAAAAGGGGAAGGCGTCGTCGGCGAAGTAGAAGGTTTTGATGAACGGCGATAACCGTCCACCAGATGGCCCCGGCCCGCCCAGATTTCTGGCGTCTGCAAGGGTGATGCCGATAGCCGTAATCGGGCTGGTCGACCGATCATGGTGCGACAGGCGCTTGGCCAATTTGTGCCAGCCGACAAATTCGATATCGCTGGATGATACGGTCAGAAATCGCTCTGGCAGAATGCGGCCTGCTCCGGCAACTGGTTCCAGCAGCAGGCGCAATTTCTCAAGGGCTTCATCGACTTGGTCAAGACGCAGCAGGTTTTCGATTGAATGCCGAAAAGCGTGCTCGTCCATCCCGTCGATCGTGATGGTTTCCACCGAATTCCTCCGACAAGCCGGCATGGGACCGACCGGCTTGGTCAAGGAAGTCTAGACCGCAATGGTTTACCGGGGGTTATTGCCGGGGGTAAATATGTGTGAATTTACCGAGCTAAGCGTTAAGCGACAGCGCCTTGGCCCCCGGTTCGCCCAGCCAGCGCCCGGTCACGCCCCAGACTTGCGCGATTACTGCCTCGGTCAGGGCCGACTGCGGCGAGCCATCGGCGATCAACGCTCCCTCCTTCAACACCAGAACCCGGTCGGCGTGGTTCATCGCGGCGGCGAGATCGTGGAGGACGACGACGACACCCACCCCTGCCCGCGCCTGCGCCGTCAGGTGGTGCATAAGGGTGGCGGCGTGGGAGAGGTCAAGGTTGGCCAGCGGCTCATCTGCCAGCAGCCAGCGCGGCTGCCCAGCCAGCACGCGTGCCAGCAGCACCCGCGCGCGTTCGCCGCCGGAAAGGCGAGAGAGCGGGCGGCGGCGCAAGGGGATCAGGTCCATCGCCTCCAGCGCGGCCTCGATCGCGGCAGAGTCGTCGGCGTGAGTGGCGGCGGCGCGGTGTAGCGGGGCGGCTTGCCACGGCAGGCGGCCAAGGCTGACCAGCACCTCCACCGACACGTCCCACGCGACTTCGGGCGATTGCGGCAAGTAACCCAAGGCGCGGGCGCGGTGGCGCGGGCGCATCTGTGCCAGCGGCTCGCCGGCCAAAGTGACCGCGCCGCTGTCCGGATGCAGCAGCCCGGCGAGGCAGACAATCAGGCTGGATTTTCCCGCACCATTCGGTCCGACAATAGCGGTCACCTCGCCGGGACGAAGCTGCGCGGTGATCCCGGTAAGGCGACCGCTCAAGGTCAGGTCTTTGGCAGACAGGCTCATACCCAGCCCCCGTCACCGCTGATCCCGCGCCGCATCTTCAGCAGCAGGAACAGGAAGAATGGCGCGCCGATCAGACTGAGCGCGATGCCCAGCCGCAACTCGCTGGCCATCGGCAACAGGCGGCACAGACAATCGGCGATCAGCAGCAAAAGCGCGCCCGCCAAGGCGCTCGGCACGATCAGCGAACTGGGGCGGCGGTCTGTCAAAGGCCGGACCAGATGCGGGACCACCAGTCCGACGAAGCCGATGATCCCAGCCACCGCTACTCCTGATCCCACCGTCAATCCAACGCCCGCGATCAGCAGCCATTGCAAGCGGCGCGGGTCCAGCCCTAGCGAGCGCGCGGCGGAATCGCCCAGCACCAGCGCATCGAGCGACCGTCCGGCAGCGGCCAGCAGGGCGATGCCCGCCAATGCAAGCGGCGCGGCGATCCAGACCTCGTGCCAGCCGCGATCCGTCAGCGCGCCCATCAGCCAGGTGACGATTTCGGACAAGGCAAACGGCGACGGCGCAAGGCTGATCGCCAGGCTCATCAACGCGCCCGCCAGACTGGCGAGCATCATCCCCGCCAGCGTGAACAGGGCAATCCCGCCCTGACGTCCGGCGATCAGACCGAGCAGCCCCATAGCGCTGCCTGCGCCAATCAAAGCGAAAACCGGCAGCGTCCAAGCGGCGACGCTATACCCCGTCCACATCGACAGGACCGCCCCTAGCGCCGCACAAGGGGCGACGCCGAACAGGCCCGGATCGGCCAGCGGATTGCGCAGATACCCCTGCATCGCCGCCCCCGCCGCGCCCAGCCCTGCCCCGACGCTCAGCGCCAGCAGCGCGCGCGGCAGGCGCAATTGCATCAGGATGATCTCGGCGTTGGGAACGGCGGGATGCAGCGGATCGATCCACACTT
>JBDUBN010000563.1:0-1875 GCA_040004085.1 Novosphingobium sp. | reverse complement strand
GGCCACTTGTGCGGCTCGCTCATGTTCCAGGCGGTGGTGAGCAGCAGCGCGGCAATTGCGGGCATCGCCAGATAACCCGCCAACGGCGCGGCGATCAGCATGACCAGCAGGATGGCGAGCGCATGGATCAGCCCCGCAACCGGGGTCTTGCCGCCAGCGCGGACGTTGGTGGCGGTGCGGGCGATGGCTCCCGTTGCGGGGAGCCCGCCGAACAAGGCCGAGCCGATGTTGGCAACGCCTTGGGCAATGACCTCGGCATTGGGACGGTGAGTGCCGTCAATAAGCCGGTCGGCGACCATCGCCGACAGCAGCGATTCGATGGCGGCCAGAAAGGCAATAACCAGCGCCGACGGCAGCAATTGCACCAGCAGCGCCGCAGTTATGGGCGGGATCGCGGGCAGCGGCAAATGGCTGGGCAGCGCGCCATAGCGTGAACCAATCGAGTCCACCGGCAGATGCAGTGCGGCGGCAACGGCGGAGACGAGCGCCATGACCACGATCAACCCCGGCAAGCGCGGGAACAATCGGCGCAGGGCGATGATCAAAACCAGCGAGACCAACCCGGCAGCAAGTGCCAGCGGATTGAGCGTGTACCGCGCTTCCCACAGGGCGGCGACTTTGGGCAGAAAATCGGCGGGAACGGCGGCCAAGCTCAGGCCGAGGAAGTCCTTGAGCTGGCTTGATCCGATGATCACTGCGATACCGATGGTGAAGCCGTTGATCACTGGGTCGGGGACATATTCGATCAAGGTTCCAGCGCGCAGCAGCCCCGCCAGCACCAGAATTACCCCCGCCATCAGCGTCGCCAGCACCAGCCCGGCATAGCCATGCGCTGCGACCACGCCATAAACCACGACGATGAACGCGCCCGTAGGCCCGCCGATCTGAACCCGGCTGCCGCCTAGCAACGAGATCAGGAAACCGCCGACGATGGCCGTGATCAGCCCCGCCGCGGGACTTGCGCCCGATGCGATGGCGATTGCCAGCGACAACGGGATCGCCACCAGCGCCACCGTCACCCCGGCCAGGGCATCGGCACGCAGCTCTGGCAGGGTGTAACCCTTCAGGGTCGTCAGCAGTTTTGGCTTCATTGGCGTAGCTAAGCCTCGCCCCCCATGCGCGGCAAGCGCGAAATCAGCGGGCCATGCCCATGCAGAGCTGTTCGAGCACCCGCGACATTTCGCTGGCGATTTGCGGGTCGTTTGTCCCAAGCTCGTCGTGAATGGCGCGGCGCATGGCATCGGCCCACTGTCCGGCGGTGTCCGCGCCGATGGTGTAGCCCTTGTGAACGCTCATCATGCAGCGGCCTGGATTGGCTTCAAACCAGTCGCGCGGACCGCCTGACCAGCCCGCCAGAAAATGCGCCAGCGCGCCGCGCATGTGGCTGAGATCGGGGGCGTGCATGGCGCGCAGTTCCGCATAGGCGGGGTCGCTTTCCATCAGGTCATAGAACCGCGCGGTGATCCGTTGCAGCGCGGGTAATCCGCCCAGCCGCTCGTATGGCGTGGCGGGTTCAGGCTTCTGGAGTGTTTCGGTTTCAGACATCGTGATTTCGTTGCTCCGGCCAAGGCAGGTCTTGTGCGAGGCTGCCTTAGCCGGAGTTAGGGTAAACGCATTTGACGCCGATCAATTTGGGATCAATTTGGGATCATTCCCGGATCATTCGGTGCCGTCAGCTTCCGTATCCGGCTGACTGTCAGCAGATTTCGCTGCCTTCTTGCCCGGCTTGGCTGGCCGCTTGACCAGCTTTGGCGGGGCCGGAGTCAGTTCGAACGACAGCCCATCGTCCTTCACGCTGACGTGGACTTCGCCGCCGTGCGTCAATTTGCCGAACAGCAGTTCTTCGGCCAGTGGCTGCTTGACCTTTTCCTGAAT
>JBDUBN010000158.1:0-6212 GCA_040004085.1 Novosphingobium sp. | reverse complement strand
CATCGAAGCATAAGATTGACCGCCGCCTTGGTGAAAACATCTGGGGCCGTCCGAAGAGTTCGGTCAACCGCCGCAGCTATGGTCCCGGCCAGCACGGCCAGCGCCGCAAGAGCAAGGTTTCCGATTACGGCATCCAGCTGCGCGCCAAGCAGAAGCTGCGCGGCTATTACGGCGACGTGACCGAAAAGCAGTTCAAGCGCACCTACCAGGAAGGCGCCCAGATGAAGGGCGATACCGGCCAGAACCTGATCGGCCTGTTGGAACAGCGCCTGGACATGATCTGCTATCGCGCCAAGTTCGCACCGACCATCTTCTCGGCCCGGCAGATTGTTTCGCATGGTCATATTCTGGTCAACGGCGTGCGCTGCAACATCGCCAGCCGCCGCTGCTTCCCCGGTGACGTCATCACCCTTGGCACCAAGGCCAAGGAAATGGCCCTGATCGCCGAAGCACAGTCGCTGGCCGAACGCGAAATTCCGGAATACGTCGCTCCCGACGGCACCGACAAGGTCACTTTCGTTCGCGTTCCGACGCTGGATGAAGTGCCTTACCCGGTGAAAATGGAACCAAATCTGGTCGTCGAATTCTATTCGCGCTGATTTAGTCGCGAGTTACCCGATACGAAAAAGGGCGGTCCGCAAGGGCCGCCCTTTTTGGTTCGGGGGACTACTTCCCCAAATACCCCCGCCTGAACTCCGCCGCGAACTCCGCGAAACGCCCTTCGGCAATCGCCGCGCGCATGCCCGCCATCAGCTCTTGATAGAACGACAGATTATGCTCGGTCAGCAGCATCGCGCCCAGCATTTCGCCTGAACGGATCAGGTGGTGCAGGTAAGCGCGGCTGTACGTCTGGCAGACCGGGCAGCCGCAGCGGGTGTCCAAGGACTCGGTGTCTTCGGCGAACTTGGCATTGCGCATGTTCATCGGCCCTGCCCAGGTGAACGCCTGCCCGTTGCGGCCTGAGCGGGTGGGCAGGACGCAATCGAACATGTCGACACCGCGCTCCACCGCGCCGACCAGGTCGTCAGGCTTGCCCACACCCATCAGATAGCGCGGGGCGGCATCGGGCAATTGGCCGGGGGCGAAGTCGAGCGTCTGGAACATCGCCTCCTGCCCCTCGCCCACCGCAAGCCCGCCGATGGCATAGCCGTCAAAGCCGATGTGGCTGAGTTCGCCCGCGCTTTCCGCGCGCAGGCGTTCGTCCAAAGCGCCCTGCTGGATGCCGAACAACGCCGCGCCTTGTGCATGCTCACCGCCGTTGTCGAAGGCGTCGCGGCTGCGTTTGGCCCAGCGCATCGACATCGCCATCGAGCGGGCGATCACATCACGCGGCTGATCGGCGCGCGGGCATTCGTCGAAGGCCATAACGATGTCGCTGCCCAGCAACCGCTGGATTTCCATCGAGCGTTCGGGGCTGAGCATATGGCGCGAACCGTCGAGGTGACTGGCGAAAGTTACGCCCTCCTCGGTGATCTTGCGCAAGTCCGACAGGCTCATCACCTGATAGCCGCCGCTGTCGGTCAGGATCGGGCGCGGCCAGTTCATGAACTTGTGGAGGCCGCCCAATCGCGCCACCCGCTCCGCGCCGGGACGCAGCATCAGGTGATAGGTGTTGCCGAGCAGGATGTCGGCCCCGGTCTGCCGGACGCTCTCAGGCTTCATGCCCTTGACCGTGGCGGCAGTGCCGACCGGCATGAAAGCTGGCGTGCGGATCTCGCCGCGCCGCATCTGAATCGTGCCAGTGCGGGCCTTGCCGTCGCGGGCGTGGATGGTGAACTGAAAGCGGGTCATGCGGCCAGCCTATAGCGACTTGTCAGGGCAGCAACAGGCTGGAGTCGCCATAACTGTAGAACCGGTATTCCGAGGCAATGGCGTGGGCATAGACCGCCTGCATCGTTTCTCGCCCCATCAGCGCGCTGACCAGCATGAACAGGGTGGATTTGGGCAAGTGGAAGTTGGTCATCAGTCCGTCAATGGCCCGAAACCGATAGCCGGGGGTGATGAAGATGGCGGTGTCGCCCGCAAAAGGCCGGATAACGCCGTCCTCACCAGTCGCGCTTTCGAGCAGGCGCAGGCTGGTAGTGCCAACGGCGATCAGGCGGCCACCACTTGCCCGCACCGCGTTGAGGCGGTCGGCGGTCGCCTGATCGATCCGGCCCCATTCGGCGTGCATCTGGTGATCGGCGGTGTCGTCCACCTTCACCGGCAGGAATGTCCCCGCGCCGACGTGGAGTGTTAGCGTTTCCCGGCCGATCCCGGCATCGTCGATTGCTGTGAGCAGCTCAGGCGTAAAATGCAGTGCGGCGGTGGGCGCAGCGACGGCACCTTTCTCAGCGGCGAAGATAGTCTGATAGTCTACCGCATCGGCGGCGTCGGCCGGGCGCTTTCCAGCGATGTAGGGCGGCAAAGGCATGGTGCCTGCGCGTTCCAGCAAGACTTCGACCGGCTCATCGCCCGCGAAGGCCAGCGTCCAACTGCCGTCGTCGTGGAGCTGCTCGGCAATCGCGGCGACCTTGGCGGGAAATTCGACCAGATCGCCCACCCGCAGCCGCTTGCCGTTGCGGACGAACGCTTGCCAGCGGCGCAGATCCACGCGCTTGTGCAAGGTCACTCCGACGCGGGCCTGACCGCGCGTTCCTTCTAGCTGGGCGGGAATGACGCGGGTGTCGTTGAACACCAGCACGTCGCCAGCGCGCAGCAGGCCGGGCAGATCGCGGACGCTGCGGTCGGCCAAGGCTTCGTCCGCCGCCGCCACCAGCATCCGAGCCGCATCGCGCGGGCGCACCGGCCGCAAGGCTATACGCTCTGGCGGGAGCTCAAAATCGAACAAGTCAACGCGCATGGGGGCTGGTTAGCGCAAGTTCGCTCAGTTTGCTGGCGGAGCGCCCGCTGCGGGGTGCAACAGGCTCTGCACTTCGGCGGGGCTGGCCGGAGCGGCGAACACCGGAACCGGGCGGTTCTCGCTCGCCAGTGAGGCCTGAACGATCTTGGTCGGGTTCGCAGGTGGTTCGCCGCGGGCAATGGCGTCAGCCACATCCATCCCGGCGATCACCCGGCCGAAATTGGTGTAGCGGCGATCAAGGGCAAAGCGCGGATAGAACACGATGAAGAACTGGCTGTTGGCCGTGTCAGGCTGGTCGGTCCGCGCCATCGACACCGTTCCGCGCAAGTGCGGCACCGAGTTGAACTCCGCCTTGAGATCGGGATACTTCGAACCGCCCTGCCCCGTGCCCGTCGGATCGCCGGTCTGCGCCATGAAGCCTTCGATCACGCGATGAAAGATCACGCCGTTGTAAAAGCCCTCTTTCGTCAGCGTCTTGATTCGCTCGACGTGGCTCGGCGCCCATGTCGGCATCAGGCGGATAAGCACGCGGCCGCCGGTCGACAGATCGAGGACGAGCACGTTATCGGGATCATGCGTCGGGTCGGGATCGACCACGCTGCTCAGCACCGGCATCGACGGGACGACCGGAGCAGCCTTTTTCTTGGCAAATGAGGGAGCGGCGATGAGGGTCATCCCGAGCGAGATGGCGACTAACAGACTGCGGCGATTCATCGATCATCTTTCATCGGGAGCACTTCTTGCGGGCGGGGAATAGCGAGGCGCAGGTGATCTGGCAATGAACAGCCCCGCATCAGCGTTGAATCGCTCAATATTCGCCCATCCGGCCGAGTGTTTCGACGCGCGCGATCACGTCTTCGCACACCGTCGGGCTGACGAAGCGGGAGACTTCGCCGCCGAACAGCGCAATTTCCTTGACCAGTTTCGACGCGATCGGTTGCAGGCTGACGTCGGCCATCAGGAATATCGTCTCGATCCCGGCGTTGAGTTGCTGGTTCATGCCCGCCATCTGGTATTCATATTCGAAGTCGGCAACCGCGCGCAGGCCCCGGACGATCACCGTCGCGCCTTGCACTTCGGCAAATTTCATCAGCAGCGCGTTGAATCCTACCACCTCGACATTGGAAATCCCCATCGCGGCGACTTCGCGAGTGACCATCGCCATGCGCTCGGCAGGGGTGAACATCGGGTTTTTCGACGGATTGGTCGTGACGCCGATAATCAACCGGTCCACCAGCTTGGCGCCGCGCCGGATAATGTCGGCATGCCCCAGTGTCACGGGATCGAATGTGCCAGGATAAACACCGATACGTGTCGCCAATTTAGTGGTCCCTTTCCACGATATAACGGGCGATGGCCCGCAGCAGATCAGCCTCTGGCCCGTGCTGCGCCAGGTGCGCGACGGCCTGTTCGACCAAGGCGTGGGCCTGTGAACGCGCGCGTTCCGGCCCCAGCAGCGAGACGAACGTCTGCTTGCCCGCCACCGCATCCTTGCGCAACGCCTTGCCCGCCGCCGTCTCGTCACCTTCGTAATCGAGCAAGTCGTCGGCGATCTGGAACGCCAGCCCGATATCGCGGGCATAGCCGCGCAGATGCGCGCGGCCTTCGGGAGCCAGCTTGCCAAGAATCGCCCCCATCTCAACCGCAGCTGCCAGCAAAGCACCGGTCTTCAGCTGTTGCAGCCGGGTGACCGTGCGAAGATCAAAGCTTTCGGTCTCGGCGACAATGTCCATCATCTGCCCGCCCGCCATGCCGTTCATGCCGCTGGCACAGCCGAGCGTCAGCACCAGTTCGGCCCGGGTGAAAGGGTCGCCGATATGCGCCGGATCGCCCAGCAGTTCAAAGGCGAAAGCATGCAGCGCATCGCCTGCCAGGACCGCCGTCGCCTCGTCAAACTGGCGGTGCAGCGTCGGTTTGCCGTGACGCGTGTCGTCATTGTCCATGCACGGCAGATCGTCGTGGATCAGCGAATAAACGTGGATCGCCTCGATCGCGAGACTGGTCTTGACCGCCACCGACCGCGTGACCCCGTAAAGCTCTGCCGTCGCGGTCAGCAGCAGCGGCCGCATTCGCTTGCCGCCGCCAATCGCGGCATAGCGCATGGCCTCAACCAACCGTGCCCGCGCGTCGTCTGGCACCGGCAACATCATGTCGAATGCGGCATCAACCTCGGCGGCGATGTCGCGCAAACCGTCGCGCAGGATCGGCTCCATTTCGCTCGCTTCCGCCACGGTCAGCGCCTGCTCTCATCAAAAGGCTGGGTACCGCTGACCTGACCGCCCGCGCCGACGACAATCTTCTCGATCCGCGCTTGCGCCGCATCGAGCCGCGCCTGACACAATTTGCGCAAATCCTCACCGCGTTCGTACAGGGTGATCGAATCGTCCAGCGGTACTTCGCCGCTTTCCAGTTTGCGCACCACGTCCTCCAGCGCCCGGAGTGCGTCTTCAAAGGTCATTTCAGCGGGGCTTATTTCAGCATTGGGAGTTGTTTCGGCCATGCGCAAGCAATGGCCCGCGCGGCAAGTGTGGTCAAGCGCCGCGCGGCATCTGGCCACAGCGGCGTTGCTTCATAAAAGGTGCGCGGCTAAAGGCGCGGCTATGTCTGAAATCACCCCCGATGTAACCGCCGCCCACGGGCTTTCCGAAGACGAATATGCGCGCGTGCTGCATGCCTTGGGCCGTGAGCCCAATCTGGTGGAACTGGGCATATTTTCGGTCATGTGGTCAGAGCACTGCTCGTATAAATCGAGCCGATTGCATCTGAAAAAGCTGCCGGTTGAAGCGCCGTGGGTGATCTGTGGCCCGGGCGAAAATGCCGGCGTTATCGACATCGGCGACAATCAGGCCTGCATCTTTAAGATGGAGAGCCACAACCACCCCAGTTACATCGAGCCATATCAAGGCGCGGCAACGGGCGTCGGCGGCATCCTGCGCGATGTGTTCACTATGGGCGCAAGGCCGGTCGCCAACTTGAACGCGCTGCGGTTTGGGCGGCCCGACCATCCCAAGATGAAGCATCTGGTGCAAGGTGTGGTTGCGGGCATTGGCGGTTATGGCAATTGCGTCGGCGTGCCGACGGTTGGCGGCGAGACGAATTTCCACAAGGCCTATGACGGCAACATTCTGGTCAACGCGATGACCGTTGGCGTCGCCGATCAGGACAAGATTTTTTACTCCGCCGCCACCGGGCTTGGCAATTCCATCGTCTATGTCGGATCGAAAACCGGGCGCGACGGCATCCACGGCGCGACGATGGCGAGCGCCGATTTCGGCGACGACATCGAAGACAAGCGCCCCACCGTGCAAGTCGGCGATCCGTTTGTCGAAAAGCTGCTGATCGAGGCGTGCCTTGAACTGATGGCGACCGA
>JBDUBN010000562.1:0-1876 GCA_040004085.1 Novosphingobium sp. | reverse complement strand
TGGTCGATCTGGGGATGACGTTCAGCGGCAATGAATACCCCGGCGTCGATCTGGTATTTGCCGATCTGGACTTCATCGAAGAACGCAAGAAAGACCTGCTGGGCATCGTGCTGACCCACGCGCATGAGGATCACATCGGCGCGATTCCCTATTTCGCGCAGGATCTGGGCGTGCCGCTCTACGCGACGCCGTTCACCGCGCGGTTGATTGCCGAAAAGCTGGCCGAGGCCGGGCTGACCAGCAAGGTCAAACTGAACGTCATCGACCACCTCGACAGCTTTCGGCTGGGCGAGTTTGACATTCGCTACCTGCCGCTGGCGCACTCGATTGCCGAAGGCAACGGGCTGGTGATCGAAACGCCTTATGGCCGCATATTTCACACCGGCGACTGGAAGCTCGATGACGAGCCGCAGATCGGTACCCCGGCGACGGTGGCCGAACTAACGCAGCTTGGTGATGAAGGCGTGCTGGCGCTGGTTTGCGACTCGACCAACGTTTTCAACCCCCAGGCTTCGGGTTCGGAAGGCGAGGTCTATCGCGGATTGATGGACGAAGTCGCCCGCCACAAGGGGCGGCGCGTGCTGGTCACAACGTTTGCTTCCAACGTCGCGCGGTTACAAACGCTGGGCGCGGTGGCGCAGGCTAATGGCCGCAAGCTGTGCGTGACCGGACGCTCGCTCGACCGAATCATCGATGTTGCTCAGGCCAGCGGTTACCTCAAGGATTTCCCCGACATCGTCGATCCTAAAACCGCCATGCGCCTGCCGCGCGGCGAGGTGATGATTGTCGCCACAGGTGGGCAGGGCGAACCGCGCGCCGCGCTGGGCCGGATATCAGAGGGCAACCATGACATTGCCCTGTCCGAAGGCGATGTGGTGCTGTTTTCCAGTCGTCAGATACCCGGTAACGAAATCGCCATCGGTCGCATCCAGAACAAGCTGGCGAGCGACGGCGTTATGGTCGTCACTGATCGTCAGGCCGAAATCCACGTCTCTGGCCACCCCGGACGGCCCGAGCTTGAGGCGCTGTATAGCTGGATTCGGCCTGATATCCTGATGCCCGTCCACGGCGAAATCCGCCACATGCGTGAGCAGACGCGCGTTGGCGCGGCGGCAGGTATTCCGACCAACATCTTCCAGAAAAACGGTGATCTCGTGCGGCTTGCTCCAGGAATTCCCGGCAAGATTGGCGAAGTCGGCGCGGGCCGCTTGCTGCTCGACGGTGACATCATCGCGCCCGCCGACGGCATGGCCATGGTCATGCGTCGGCGTCTGGCGGTGGACGGTTTGCTTACCGTGGTGATCGGCGGCAAGAAGGGTGCGCAAGTGGCCGGTCTTGGACTGCCGCTTGAGGAAGACTACGACGCCTTTGTTGAAGAGGCGCAGAACGACGTTAATGTCGCGCTGGCCAAGCTGAAAGGCGCGACTGCGCGTGACCGCGACGTGCGCATTGAAGCCGCCCGCCTCGCCGCGCGCCGCGCGGCCAAGCGCTGGTCAGGCAAGAAGCCGCAGACGCAGGTTATAATCGTGGAGTAGGACGATGCGCTGGACTTCGATGATTGCGATTTACACGCTGTTCTGGGTCCTGAGCGCCTTTCTGGTGCTGCCGTTCGGTGTGCGGACGCGGGCCGACCTGCCCGAAGGCGAAGGTGGAGATCTGGTGCCGGGGCAGGTGGAAAGCGCACCCGTAAACTTCCGCCCAGGTCGTGTTGCCAAGATCACCACCATCGTTTCGGCGGTGCTGTTCGGGTTGTTTTATCTCAATTACGTCAACGGCTGGCTGACATCGTCGATGTTTGACGCCACTGGCGGCGCGCCGGATCTATACGGCGAGGGGCAGCGCAAGGGGTGAGTAGTTCAAGGATATTTTGAGTCGT
>JBDUBN010000157.1:0-6221 GCA_040004085.1 Novosphingobium sp. | reverse complement strand
ACAGCGCCAGCCGCATTCCGGCGTTGCTGAATGCTTGGGCGATGCCCAAGCCCAACCCCGAAACTCCGCCAGTGATGAAGGCGACCCGGCAAGTCCATTCGCTCTGGGTCAATTTGCTGGGGACCAAATCGTTCATGCATTTTTCCTCTCGCCAAATCTCTATCAATTGTTAGTGTTACGTACAAACAACCTTAGCGAATGAAGCGGGAGAGTCGAAATGTCAGAACTGGAAGGACGCATGGCCGCGCTTGAAGCGCGGGTCAACGAGCTGGAAGACGTGAACGCCATCCGCCGCCTGCAGATGGCCTATGGCTATTACATCGACTACAACCGGCCCGAAGAAGTCGCCGGGCTGTTCGCCGATGACGGGGTCGTGGTGTTTCTCTCGGGCGAGTATCGCGGCCATGCCGGCGTGATGCGGCTTTATGGCACCTGGTTCCAGAACCTGTTCGCCGGTGGGCGGCGCGGGCCGGTGAAGGGGCTGCTGCTAGATCACTTCCAATTGCAGGACGTAATCACTATCGCGCCTGATCGCCATACCGCCAAAGGCCGCTTTCGGGGCATTTTGGCCGGGGGCTGGCATGATGACGTGCTCGGCGAAAAACCACCTGAAGTTCCGCAGCAGTTCTGGGAAGCCGGGATCTACGAGAACGACTACGTCCGCGAAAACGGCACGTGGAAGATCAAGCGGCTTAACTATATGATGCAGTGGCAGGCCGATTACGAAACCGGCTGGGCGCACACGATTTCGCATCTCCAGCCGGCGGTTGAGTGTTATCCGGCAAACCCGATCGGCCCCGATATCATCCTCCCCGACGAGGAATGGCGGCCAACCTGGCCGAACCGCCAGGAGGTCAGCATGAGTTTTGCTCATCCGGTGCTCGGGGCGGCATTCGTGAAAGATCACTTTACCGCGATGCAATGGAAGCGGCCGTAAGCCGGCGGCGCTTCCACGTTTCCGGCACAGCGCTCCAGTGGATCGAACTTAGCCCTTCAGATGCACTTCGCTGTGATGGCTAGTGATCCAGTCTGCCATGGCATGGATGATGTGGTCAGCAATCGCGGTGAATTCGCGCTGTTGTCGCTTGCCCAGGTCGCCAAGCAGGCTTTCGGCCATGCCGGAAAGGGCCGGGACCAGATTGTCGTAAAATAGCTCGCCGGCGGGGCTCAGTCTGACCGGCTTGCGGCGGCGGTTGTCGGGATCAATCGCATCCTCGACCAGCCCACGCCCTTTCAGTTCGACAATTGCCCGACTGACGTTCATCGGCGGCAGTCCCATAATGCCCACCAGGTCATGCCCGGCGAGCGTATCTTCTCCCTTGAGCGCCATGATCACCTTGAGCTCGGTCGCGCTCAGTCCAGCTGGATCACAAACCTGCTCCTTCATCGGCAGATTGATGAGACTGCCGATCTTGAGCAGGCGGATCAGCAGGTCAAGCTGGCCGCTATCGGTGATGTTCCTTTTCCCATCTGTCGCGTTCATCTGCGGAGCCTATCCCATCACACTTGACCCTGCGCAAGGCAATTGACCTTAAAGCTAACAATTGTTGCCATTTTGCATCACCTGGTGAGACTTGTCCGTGAGGTCTCAAGGTTGCTTGCCAAGCGCAAAATTGTATGTCTTACTAACAAATGTTAACAAGACCCGCCAAATGGGTCGGAAGAGGAGAGGGTATATGGTCAACGTCACGGGCTCGTCAGTCGTACGCCATTTGGGTCTGGTTGCAGGTGCTTCCATGATCGCCATTGGCTGCTCGTCAGCAGCTTATGCGCAGGGCAAGCCTGCGGGCGCGGCTGATGCTGCGAATGAGGAAATTGTCGTCACCGCACAGTTCCGTAACCAGAAGCTTCAGGACGTGCCGATTGCGATTACCGCGGTCTCCGGCGAAACCCTCGAAGCCCGTAACCAGAGCAATCTGGTCCAGGTTGCCAATCAGGCTCCCAGCGTCCAACTGGTTGATTTGGGCGGTGCCTTTGGGCCGAGCATGTCTGCTTCGATCCGTGGCGTAGGTCAGGGCGACTTCGACCCTGCGCTCGAACCCGGCGTCGGCATTTATATCGACGACGTCTATTACGCCTCGCTCACCGGTTCGAACTTCGATCTGATCGACCTTGACCGTGTTGAAGTGCTGCGCGGGCCGCAGGGCACGCTCTCTGGTCGGAACTCGGAAGGCGGCTCGATCAAGCTGTTTTCCAAGAAGCCGAACGGAGAAACCGACGGAAGTCTGGTGGTCAGCTATGGCACCTTCAAGAAGATCGACGTGCGCGGCGCGGCCAATCTGACGCTTGTGCCTGACGCGCTGTTTATGCGCATATCCGGGGTGGCGCACAGCGATGATGGCTATGTCAGCCGAGTCGATTATGGCTGCGCCTTCCCCGCCAGCGGCGTGCCCGCCACGACAGCCGCCAAGGGCCTTGGCTGCGAAGTCGGTCGGGAAGGTGGCAAGACCTTCGTCGGCGGGCGCGCTGCGCTGCGCTATGCCCCGACGGGAAGCCCGGTCGAGATCAACCTTTCGGCCGATTACACCCGCGACACTTCGCCAGTTTCTGCGGTGACGCTACTACGCACCAACGCCGCAGTGGCGGCCGGATGCACGATTTGCGCCATTCCGGGGACAACGATTACGCTCAACGACCAGTTCATCCCGACCAATCCGTACGTCAGCTATGCCAGCTTTACTGACACCTATGGCGGGCGAAGCTATGCCGCTTCGGACCAGACGAAGACCACCAACTGGGGCGTGGCCGGGACAATCGACTGGGACCTGGGTGGTAATTTTTCGGTCAAGTCGATCACCGCCTATCGCGCTTTCGATGCGTACTGGCAGGAAGACAACGACATCTCGCCGACCCAGATCGCATTGGGCTTTGAGCACCTGTATCATAACCAGTTCAGCGAGGAACTGCGGCTGAGCGGGGCCTTCGGTGCTGACAAGCTGGTCGAGTGGACCTTGGGAGGGTACTACTTCAAGCAGACCACCACCTATCCCACGCACCAGGTGCTCAACTACGCCGGGCCGTTCGGCCTTGGTTTCTATGCCAATGACCCGGTTAACGCCAATTCCAAGGCGGCTTTCCTCAACGGCGTGGTGCACATCACGCCGGCGCTCAACCTCAACGCGGGCATTCGTTATACGACCGAGGAAAAGACCTATCATTATACCCGTATTGGGGAAGACGGCGTTTCGCCCGCCCCGCTGATCGGGACGGTTAACGGGGCATCCTCGACCTATAAGGGTCATCAATGGGACTACCGCGTCAACCTGGACTATCACGTTGACCAGAATCTGCTGGTCTATGCCTCGTTTTCAACCGGCTTTAAGGGCGGCGGCACCAATCCGCGGCCGTTCTTCGGTCCGGGTGCCAATCTTGGCTTTGGCGGTTGCGTGATCGCCACCTGCCAGCTGCAGGCATTCAAGCCTGAAACGCTGAAAGCCTATGAAATCGGTGCGAAGGCGAGTTTCTTCGACCGGAAGATCACGCTCAACCTGGCCGGCTACGTCAACAATTTGAGCAACCTCCAGGCGACGCTGCTCAACTGTCCGGCCAATTCACCGGTCTTCTTTGGCTTCCTCTGTGCGCTGCCGGTCAACGCTGGCACCGCGCGGATCAAGGGGGTCGAGGTGGAAGCAGTGGTTCGTCCGGTTGCAGGCTTCCAGATCGACGGTTCCTTCAGCTACACCGACTTCAAGTTTACCAGCGTCGTCGCCAACACCGGGATACTGTTGGGCTCGGTTGCGCCGGGTATTCCCCTGCACACCAAGTGGAGCATCGGAGCGCAGTATGAGGCCTCGCTTGGCGAGAACACGGGCAGCGTGATGGCCCGGATCGACGTCAATCATCAGGACTTGGAGTACACCAATTCGATCAACTCGCCCACCAACGCCCTGCCGGGCTATACCGTGGTCAACGCCCGGCTGGCGTGGACCTCCGCAAGCAGGGACTGGGAAATCTTCGGCACGGTCAACAATCTGGCCAACAAACTCTATTACACCAGCGTGTTCGATGTCGCGTCCAGTGCCGGATTCGCCTATGGCACACCAGCCCGCCCGCGCGAGTGGACGATTGGGATCAAGCGCCGGTTCTGATCACAGTTCTCGCTGCGATTGGATCATGCATCGGGGGCGGCTGGAAACGGTCGCTCCTTTTGCTTGACGGGACTTGCTTCGCTAGCACATACAGTAACAATTGTTATAAAATGCACGCGGGAGAATCGTAACATGACCCCTGAAGGCGTCACAATAGCCCATCCAGACAGGCTCTATATTGGCGGCCTTTGGTTAGCGCCGCACAGTGGCCGCCAGCTGGAAATGGTCTCACCCAATACCGAGCAGGTGGTAGCGCGCTGTGCTGAGGCTGACGAGGCAGACATGGACGCTGCCGTGGCGGCAGCGCGCGCAGCCTTTGATAAGGGGCCTTGGCCGACGACCCCGCCTGCTGAACGGATCGCCGCGTTCCGCCGCATGGTCGCGCATCTTGAAACCCGCATTCCCGAACTCGCAAGATGCTGGACCGCGCAGATGGGCGGGCTGGTGAGCTTCGCCGGACCGATGCACGCCGGCTCGGTCGCAGTGCTGGGGCAAATCGCCGGGTTTGCCGAGGCTTTCAGCTTCGTTGAGCATCGCCCCAGCACAGGCGCGGCGGTTGGCCTGGTGGTGCATGAACCGGTTGGCGTGGTTGCGGCGATCGCGCCGTGGAACGGCCCCTTTGGCATCATGGCGAACAAGGTTGCCTATGCCCTGCTGACGGGCTGCACCGTGGTGATGAAGCCCAGCCCGGAAACCCCTCTGGAAGCCTATATCATCGCCGAATCGGCCGAAGCGGCGGGCTTGCCGCCCGGCGTGCTCAACCTTGTCCCCGGGCATCGCGAGGCCGCCGATCACCTGGTCAATAACCCCGACGTGGACAAAGTCAGCTTCACCGGATCGACGCTCGCAGGCAAGCGCATTGCCGAGGTCTGCGGCGGGCGCATGGCCCGCTGCACGCTCGAACTTGGCGGCAAGAGTGCGGCGATCATCCGCGATGATTTTCCGATCGATCTGGCGGCGAAGATGCTCACCGGCACGCTCACCATGATGAGCGGGCAGGTCTGCGCCATGCTTAGCCGCGCCATTGTTTCGCGTCATCGGCACGATGAACTGGCCAGTGCGATTGCCGGGGAAATGGCCGGGGTAGTGATCGGCCATTCCGATGATCCCGCCACGCAGCTTGGCCCTCTGGCGATGCAGCGCCAACTTGAACGGGTGGAGATGTACATCGCGGAGGGCACGAAGACGGCAGACCTCGTCTGCGGTGGTGGGCGGCCAAGCCATCTCAATCAGGGTTACTTCATCGAACCTACACTGTTTGCCAATGTCGATAATACCAGCCGGATTGCGCAGGAGGAAATCTTCGGCCCAGTGCTCAGCCTCATCGCGTGCGAGGATGAGGAGGACGCCATCCGCATCGCCAACGAATCGCACTTTGGCCTCAACGGTTCGGTCCTGACTGGCGATGCCGACGCCGCCTATGCCATCGGTCGCCGCGTGCGCACCGGCGGCTTTGGCCAGAATGGCCTGCGGATGGATTTCGGCCTGCCCTTCGGCGGCTTCAAGCAATCAGGCATTGGCCGGGAGGGCGGGCCAGAGGGCCTGTGGGCCTATGTCGAGACCAAGACCATGCTGCTCGATGCCATGCCATCGGTGCTGTAGCAGGATTACTAGGAGAAGGCTGGCATGAACGAGGCAACAGCCGGGGCAAAGATTCTCAACCTAGCATTATGGCTGGCGCAAGTGTTGCTCGCGGCGGCCTACGGCCTGATCGGGTGGATGAAGGCGACTCAGCCGCTCGACCAGTTGGCGGTGATGATGAAATGGATTCCGGATTTCCCGGTGTGGTTTGTGCGCGGGTTGGGCGTGGTTGAGGTGCTCGGCGCGATTGGACTGATTCTGCCATCGCTGCTGCGAATCCAGCCGCGTCTGACAGTGCTGGCTGCGCTCTGCATCTTGCTGCATCAGGCCTGCGCAGTGATCCTGCATCTGTCTAAGGGTGAAGCCAATGTGCTGGGCCTGAACGTGGTGCTGATCGCGCTCGCCGCCTTCATCTTGTGGGGTCGGCGGGCGAGATCGGTAATCCTCCCGCGATAATTTTTCAGCGCAGATAAAATCGATCAGCTTTGCTGCGAGCAGTAATACCAAGGTGCAGTGATCCTGACCTATGAGGATTGTCAGTCCCGTTTGCTG
>JBDUBN010000561.1:0-1881 GCA_040004085.1 Novosphingobium sp. | reverse complement strand
AATTACGGACTATCGCTACAGAAGAAATTTCGACAAATTAGTTTTTCGACTTAATTTAAAAATAACGGGGTGCGTAGTTGATTCTAGGAGACGTGGATGGATGATGTTTTTTTCGCATACTGAAAATATGCAGCAACTTGCACATCTAGATGCATTTGTTTCGCGGCAGCTCGCTAAACTGGGGCTCTCCGCAATTCAGCGCGAAAAAATCAAGCGCTTCGTGAAAACATGGCACGAAATTCGCTATAGGATGACTGAAACTAGCTACATCCCAAATTTCGATCTCTACGGACATCCAGAAAAAGCTGAAGCAGTTGCGGCCTTGTCAGGAAAAACATTGGCCGAGGTGCTGGCGATGGACGTTGAGATAGTTGAAACTCTCTTTAGTCGCCTCATATCGCGAGAAGTTCATGATCTTGAACAAGATGTAGGCAATCCATCTTAGTTTTGGTGACAACGAAGTTCAGAAGTTACCGCCCTTTATTTCCGGGAACGCGAGGGCGATGGCCCTCGCATCTTAACTTGAACCTTACCGCCGCGCATGGCCTTCCCCGTCACGGCCTAGCTTCCCATTTTCTGGTAAAAATGCTGCGAAGGCCCGTGACGTCGATCCTCGCCGCGATGCGGCGAGGTCGGCCGGAGTTCGCGATGCGCTTTGCGCACCGTAGCAAATATGCCTCCACCTGCGGGCGGTTCGCGTCCCCTTGTGCTTGGCAAAAGCGGGGAGGATCAGGTGGGCTCACTCCTCCCCCATCCGCAGCGCAGCAATAAACGCCTCCTGCGGAATGCTCACATTTCCATACTCGCGCATCCTCGCCTTGCCCTTCTTCTGCTTGTCGAGCAGCTTTTTCTTGCGGCTGATGTCGCCGCCATAGCACTTTGCGGTCACGTCTTTGCGCATGGCGGCGATGGTTTCGCGGGCGATGACTTTGCCGCCGATGGCTGCCTGGATGGGCACTTTGAACAGGTGCCGGGGGATCAGGTCTTTCAGGCGTTCGCACATGTGGCGGCCGCGTTCTTCGGCGACGCCGCGGTGGACGATCATGCTTAGCGCGTCGACGGGTTCGCTGTTGACCATGATCTGCATCTTGACCAGATCGCCTTCGCGCAGGCCGATCTGTTCGTAATCGAAGCTGGCATAGCCGCGGCTGATGCTTTTCAGGCGGTCGTAGAAATCGAACACGACTTCGTTGAGCGGCAGTTCATAGGTTACTTGCGCGCGGCCGCCGACGTACGTCAGGTCGGTTTGCATGCCGCGACGGTCCTGACACAGTTTCAGGATGCTGCCCAAGTATTCGTCGGGGGTGTAGATGACCGCCTTGATCCACGGCTCGTCGATCTGTTCGATCCGGCTGGGATCGGGATAATCGGACGGGTTGTGCAGCATGATCTCAGCCGCGTCGTCGGTGCGGCTTTTGCGCAACTGGATGCGGTAGACCACCGATGGCGCGGTGGTGATCAGGTCAAGATCATATTCGCGGGTCAGGCGTTCCTGAATGATTTCAAGATGAAGAAGCCCAAGGAAGCCGCAGCGGAAGCCGAAGCCGAGCGCGGCGCTGCTTTCCATCTCGAAGCTGAAGCTGGCGTCGTTCAGGCGCAGGCGGGCGATGGATTCGCGCAGCTTTTCAAAGTCCGCCGCGTCGACCGGGAACATGCCGCAGAACACCACGGGCTGGACTTCCTTGAAGCCCGGCAGTGCCTGGGTTGCGCCCTGTTTGACGGTCGTGATGGTGTCGCCGACTTTGGCCTGCGCGACTTCCTTGATCTGCGCGGTGATGATGCCGATTTCGCCGGGGCCGAGTTCTTCGAGCACTTCCAGTTTGGGAGTCATGCAGCCGACGCGATCAATCAGGTGCTCGGTTCCTCCGGCCATGAACTTGA
>JBDUBN010000560.1:0-1885 GCA_040004085.1 Novosphingobium sp. | reverse complement strand
ACAGCGACGAACACGCAGTCCACAGCATCAAGATTGAAGGTCAATCGATGGTGTCCCCGGACGTGGTGTAGCTTGGGTGTGGCCCCATGCTTTCCGGCGTCAGTCCGGGTCGGTCATGTACCGGGCACAGCCGATAGCATGACGATGGGATTATCGCTGACGGGCGCGAGAGTTTCAAGGGTCATATAGCGGGCGCGCTGGACGGCCCATTCATCGCTCTGCTCCATGAGGATTGCGCCAACGAGTCTGGTGATGGCCGCTTCATTCGGGAAGATGCCAACCACGTCAGTCCGGCGCTTGATCTCTCCGTTGAGGCGCTCGATGGGGTTGGTCGAGTGCAGTTTGGCGCGGTGTTCCTTGGGGAAGGTCATGTAGGCCAGTACGTCAGGCTCGGCATCGTCGAGTAATGCCGCCAGTTTTGGCAGCTTCGGGCGCATCTGATCGGCCACCGCGCGCCATTGCTGGCTTGCGGCTTCGGGTGTTTCCTGTGCGAAGGCGGTGGCGATGAACGCCGAGACGACGCGGCGTCCGCTCTTGCCGGCATGGGCCAGCGCATTGCGCATGAAGTGGACACGGCAGCGCTGCCAGCTGGCGCACAGCAGCTTGGAGACTGCCGCCTTGATGCCTTCGTGCGCATCGGAGATGACCAGCTTCACGCCGCGCAGGCCGCGTCGTGCGAGCTTGCGCAGGAAGGCGGTCCAGAAGGGTTCTGCCTCGGACGGGCCAATATCCATGCCCAGAACTTCGCGGCGACCGTCGCCGTTGACGCCGACGGCGACGATCACCGCGACCGAGACGATGCGGCCGTTCTGGCGGACCTTCACATAAGTCGCGTCGATCCACAGATAGGGCCAGTCACCTTCGATCGGCCGGTCGAGGAAGGCGTTGACGCGCTCGTCAATGTCTTCGCACAACCGGCTGACCTGGCTCTTGGAGATGCCGTCCATGCCCAAGGCTTTGACCAGATCATCGACCGAGCGGGTCGAGATGCCCTGGATATAGGCTTCCTGGATCACCGCCGTCAGCGCCTTCTCCGCCATCCGGCGCGGCTCCAGAAAGCCCGGAAAGTAGGATCCTTTGCGCAGTTTGGGGATGTGCAGTTCGACCTTGCCCGCGCGGGTCTGCCAATCGCGCTCGCGGTGGCCGTTGCGCTGAACGAGCCGCGCGGGCGACTTCTCGCCGTATCCAGCCCCGGTCAGGTTGCCGACCTCCATCTCCATCAACCGCTCGGCAGCAAACGAGATCATGTCGCGCAAAATATCAGCGTCAGGGGTCTGTTCCATAAGCGAACGCAGGTGCATCATGGGATCGGTCATCGTGGTTCCTTCCAAGGTTCGAGTGTTGCAACCCAAACCTTATCCGGAAATCACGGTGACCACCTCAACCCCAAGCTACACCACGTCCGGGGACACCATCGGTCAATCGGCATTTCGGGTTTCGATAGACAAGTCGAAACAGGGGTTACGCCTTTGTGAATCTATAGATGACCTTATCGCCATCCCGCTACCATTCGCCGAACCGCCAAACAGGTCTTTCTTGTTCAGGCATAGTAATTGGGAGGGCGATGCACCGTGAACTACCGAACGCATCGCCAATCAATTATCAGAATTCCGGGAAACGGCCTGTAATGGCCTATTCTGCGGCAGCCATACTCGCACTGGCATCGCAATGTGCGCCCAATGTTGCGTCGCAAACTGTTGCAGCAATCGTTCGGACCGAAAGCCACGGACGCCCCTTCGCGCTCAACGTCAATGGCGGGAGACAACCTGCCGAACAGACCGATGCCGCCAGCGCCGCCGCGACCGCACAGCGTTACATCGCCGCGGGCTATTCGGTCGATCTCGGCCTGGGCCAAATCAACTCGCGGAACATGCGCTGGCTTGGC
>JBDUBN010000559.1:0-1891 GCA_040004085.1 Novosphingobium sp. | reverse complement strand
TCGACCGTGAACATCGACGAAGGCGAAGGCGCGCTGGAGATTGTGGTGCGCTGAGGGCACAAAAAAGGGCGGCGTGATGTGTTCACGCCGCCCTGATTTTTAGCCATTTGCCTGATCAGAAGTGCTTGCTGACCGATGCGGTAAAGCGGCGGCCCAGTGCGTCGTTGATCGAAGCCGGGATGATGACGCCGTAATAGTTCTGGCCGACCCGGTTGGTCAGGTTGGTCACGGCCACGGTCATGCGGAATGCGTCTGCAGTGCTGAACCAGATCGACGCGTCCACCGTGGTGTAGGGATCGAAATGGTCGAATTCGCGGATATCATTCGGGTTGGCGCCGCGATTGGTATAGGCGACAGCCTGCGTGCCGGTGTAGTTGAAGCTTGTGGTCACTCCCCATGCCTTGTCGGCATAGCGCAGCCGCAACTGGCCCTGCCATTTGGGATCGCCAACCAGACCTTCCGATTGGGTCGGGGCAATACCGTTGATGTCGACAAGGCGGTTGCGCAAGTTGAACACGGTCGCGCCCAGTCCGAACTGACCGGGCATCCCTAGCGACGACAGGCTGGTGGCATAATCCAGCGTTGCCTGAATGGCGTCCATCGTGATCCGTTTGCCGTTGACGTAGCTAGCGACGACGCCGGGATTCCGTGGATTGTTGATGACGTTGCCGTTCGGATCGCGGTGGATCAGTGAACACCACGAATTGCCGTTTGCCGGATCGGCGGCATTGAACGCGGGATTGTCGATACATCCCTGCGCGATTGTTGCGGCGCCAGTTGTGCCGCCAAGTGACGAGATCGGATCCGAGATCTTGATATTGATGTAATCGACAGTCACCGACAGGTTAGGAATGAAGCGTGGCTGGAGAACTACACCATAAGTGAAGCTGTTGGACACTTCATTGCGAAGATTCGGGTTGCCGGCGAGCACGCTGGGAACACCGCCGCTGGTGCCAAAGAACCCGGTCGGGTACTTGGCATTGAATGCCGCGCAGTTGGCGCCGCGGGTCAGCGGCACCGGACCGGCGTTCTGGTTGGCGCTGGAACACAGATCCAAGATTCCGACGAAGGGCGTCGTTGGCTGCGAGAAGAACTCGACAATCGACGGAGTGCGGAATGATCGGGTGAAATTGCCACGGAACTCTATGTCAGGAACGGGGGCGAAACTGCCGCCGACAGCCCAGGCATCAAACGCCCCGTTCACCGAGTTGTCGACATGGCGGAAGCGTCCGAACGCTTCGAGCTTGGAAAACACGAAATTGTTGTTCGGCGTAATGACCGGGATCAGGACTTCGCCGAACTCTTCGTTCATCGCGTAACTACCGGCGGTGGCCGGAATTGCCACATCGCGTCCCAGTCCGCCCTGCAGGTATGCGTCGGGCGTGAACGAACCCTTTTCAAAGTGGTGCTCGAAGCCGAGGTTGAAAGAAACCGGGTTGCCCAGCAGGTCGAAAGGAGAGCCGCCGATGTTGGCGTTGCCGACGAACTGTTGCAGCCGCGACTGCGCCGTTGCCAGACGGGTGATATAATTCAAGGCTGCGGGAGACTCCACGCCCTGCCCGAACAGGTTGAGCGGCTGGCATGCAGCGTCTGCGATCGGCAGGCCCAGTCCGCCGCCCGTAACCGTTGGCACGGTCGAACACTGGTTTATGGCGTTGGTGAAGTGCTGCTGGTCGATTTTCGGTTGGTGGTCAGTGAAATCGGTGCGGCCATAGTTCAGATAGGCCTCGTAGTTGAAATCTCGGCCACCGGCCTGGAAATCACCTCTGACGCCAGCAACAACGCGATAAACGTTATTTTCCGACCAGCCGGTCGTATCGACCAGGTCGGTGTTGGCACGGCTCAACTGAAAGGTTGTGGTATAGCCAAGCGCGATCAGTTGCTGGCGGGC
>JBDUBN010000558.1:0-1895 GCA_040004085.1 Novosphingobium sp. | reverse complement strand
GGCGGTTCAGGTTGGGGAAGGCTTCACGCATGGCGACGCAAGTGACCGGCGCAGGAAGGTCTGGCAGCAGGTCTGGCGGCAGCGCGCACTGGCGCGTGGTGCTGCGCCGCGCGCTCCGCCGTTCTGCCGAGATGGGCGCGGCGCTGCTGCTGCTGGCCGGAACGGTGTTTCTGGCGCTGGCGCTGGCCAGCTATCACCAGACCGATCCGTCCGCGTCGACCGCAGCGGGCGGTGTGCCGCTCAACTGGATGGGCACGGCGGGGGCTTGGGCCGCTGACACCGCGCTGCTCAGTTTTGGGCTGGTCTCGGTGCTGTTCCTGCCGCTGATGTTCATCGCCTCGCGCAAGTTGTGGCACATGGCCGACGACATCGAGGACGCGCCGCTGGTCCGCCCGCGCTGGCGCACGGTGGCGGTGCTGCTGACCGGCATGGTGCTGCTGTCAACCGTGCTCAGCCTGGCGTTTACCGGCCCCGGCCCCTCGCTCCCCGCGACAATGGGTGGTCTTTCCGGCCTACTCGGCGCGAAAGCAGTGCGCGGTGCGGCCTCGTTCCTGCCCCACATGGCGCAGGGCTGGGTGATCCTGTTCACCGCGCTGGCCTTTCTGGTGAGCGGCGCGATTCTGGTGGGCCGCGTGTTCATGATTGACTGGGCGAGTCTGCTGACCCTGCCGCAGATGTTGCGGCGAACGCGCGCCAGCGGCGGCATTGCCGCGCCTGCCCGGCCCAAAATCCTGCGCAAGGCGGCGATCAACGCCAGCGGTGAGGAAGTGCTGCCCGAGCCTGTGCGCCGCTCGCCCGATATCCCCGACCCCGCGCGCACGGTCAAACCGGCGGCGCTGACCAACCTCAGCCGGCAGGGCGACCTGTTCGATACTTGCGAACTGCCGGGGCTTGAACTGCTCGCCGATATCCCCGCGCCCACGGGCGTCAAGATCGACAAGCTCAGCCTTGAACGCAATGCCCGGCTGCTGGAAACCGTGCTCGACGATTTCAACGTCAAGGGTGAGATTACCGCCGTGCGCACCGGCCCGGTGATCACCATGTACGAACTGGAACCGGCACCAGGCATCAAGGCCAGCCGGGTCATCGGCCTGGCCGACGACATCGCCCGCAACATGAGCGCAATTTCCGCCCGCGTCTGCTCGATTCCCGGCCGCACGGTGATGGGCATCGAACTGCCCAATGTTGATCGCCAGATGGTGTCGTTCAAGGAACTGGTCGCTTGCGAAGCGTTCGCCCGGTCAAAGGCGCTGCTGCCGATCATCCTGGGCAAGGACATTGCGGGCGAACCTATCGTGGCCGATCTGGCCGCGATGCCGCACTTGCTGGTCGCGGGTACGACCGGATCGGGCAAATCTGTGGGCCTGAACGCCATCCTGCTGTCGCTGCTCTACCGCCTGACGCCGCAGCAGTGCCGGATGATCCTGATCGATCCCAAGGTGCTGGAACTCAGCGTCTATGACGACATCCCGCACCTGCTGTCACCCGTGGTGACCGAACCGGCCAAGGCCGTCCGCGCGCTGAAATGGGCGGTCGAGGAAATGGAGCGCCGCTATCGCATGATGAGCGAGATCGGCGTGCGCAACTTGTCCGGCTTCAATGAAAAGCTGCGCAATGCGGTGGCCAAGGGCAAGCCGCTGGGCAAGCGCATCGCCATCGGTTTTGATGCGGACACCGGCGAGGAACTGTTCGAGGACCAGCAGTTCGATTACAAGGTGCTGCCGCAGATCGTGGTGATTGTCGACGAACTGGCCGACCTTATGGTCACCGTGGGCAAGGAAATCGAAGTCCTGATCCAGCGCCTGTCCCAAAAAAGCCGCGCGGCGGGCATCCACCTGATCATGGCGACACAGCGGCCTTCGGTGGACGTGATCACCGGCGTGATCAAGGCCAAC
>JBDUBN010000156.1:0-6285 GCA_040004085.1 Novosphingobium sp. | reverse complement strand
TGCCTGCCGGGATGGACTTTCCGACGGCAGCGGCGCTGCCAACGCCCGGCCTGACCGGTTGCCAGATGATCGCCGAACACCTGCCGAAAGGATCGGGGCCGATCCTTATCACGGGGGCCTGCGGTGCGGTCGGCCGGTTCGCGCTGTATCAGGCCAGACAGCTGGGCGTCCGTTGCATCGCCGCAGTACGCGCCAGCCAGATAGATCAGGCTCTGGCGCTGGGCGCGGATGAGGCGATCGCGCTCGACGATCCGGCCACGCCGATCCCGTCGGTCGGCTTCATTGCCGATACCGTGGGCGGCGCGCAGGTTGCCCGGCTGGCGGGCGGCCTTGCGGCAGGCGGCAAGATCATCACCGTGTCCACCACCCCGATCCCGCCTGAGGGGCTGGCGACAACCCCTGTGTTCATCGCAGTCCATCCCGATGCAGCCATGCTCGAACGCATTGCAGGCGCTGTTGCACAGGGCGAGATAGCCCTGGCTGACCGGAGCCTGCTCCCGCTGGCTGATGCAGCCGAAGCGCATCGTCGCCTTGAGGCGGGTGCTGTCGGTGCCAAGCTTATCCTGCAACCACAAACCTAGGGAGAGGTTCATGTCCGAATCCGAAATCACGCCCGACCTGGTGCAATTCCTGAAGGAATCGCGCGATCGGCAGCAGATCATGGATTGCCTGCTGCGCTATACGCGCGGGGTCGATCGCCACGATGCCGCCCTGATGCGGTCTGCCTACCATGACGATGCCTGCGATGAACACGGCGTCGCCAAGGGCAGCCCGGTCGAGTTTTGCGACTGGGCGATCAGCTATCATGCAGCCAACCAGAACCAGCACCACCACATCATCACCAACACCAGCATCGACCTCGCCGGCGATACCGCGCATGGGGAGACATACTACATGTTCTGGGGCGATAACCGCGAAGGTCCGGCAACGCTCTCGTTCGGGCGCTATATCGACCGGTTCGAACGGCGTGCCGGCAAGTGGGCCATCGCCCACCGGGTTTGCATCAATCAGCAGACGACTGCGCTGGGCGAGCTCGAGATGCCCGAGGAATGGGTTGCCATCATGAAATCCACCGGCCCCTCGCGCCGCGACAAGGATGACCTGTCCTATGACCGACCGCTGTTGAAGAGCCGCTGAAGAACGTTGTGCTATGCCTGCGCAACACCGTCCTCAGTTCCCCACGAGCCGCATCACGTCATGGTCCAGCATCGCCGCGCCGAACCGCGCGGCATAGGCCGTGTTGATCGCCTCGGTCTGGAAACGGACTTCGTTGATCAGGAAAATGAACAGGCCATAGGCGATGAACTGCCGGTACTGCAGCCACGCCGCCTCCCACGGTGGCGGCTCCACGCCGCATTCGGCCAAGGCAGTCAGGTAGTGGCGCAGCAGGTCCTGCTCGCAGGCGCGGCGATCCGCAAGGTCGAGCGCGCCGGTGACGTGATAGGCCACCTCCATCAGCGGCGAGGCGCGTGCGGGCTGGGCATCGAGGAAGCCGGGTGTCCCGTCCGCCTCGACGTAGAGATTGCCGAGGTGGGTATCGCCGTGGATGATGCAGCGCGCGCCGGATTGCTCGATCACGGCAAGGTGTGCCAGCGCGCGGCGCATCCAGTCTGCATCGTGGAGCCGGGTCGAGATCGCCGCCCCGCGCGGGCTCTCGCAATAGTGCCGCCACACTTCGGGCTTCAGGTAACGCTCGGCATAGACCATCGACCAGTCCGAGAAGCGGCCCACCACCCAGTCCCAGCGCCCGCCCGGCGCCAGCCCGGCATCGTTCCAGCTGGCTGCATGAAATCGCGCAAGGTCGGACAGTCGGCGGTTCACCGCCGCAGGTGTCTCTGGTCGTTGTGCGTGGAGGAAGGTTACACCGCGCGCCACCAGATCATCCATGATCACGATCGACTGGTGACTGGCAGGGTCCGATCCGGCAAACCAGCAGCGCGGTGCATGGATCGGCAGGGCAGGAGCGAGCAGCCCGTAGAATGCGATCTCGTTGGCGTACATTTCCTTCATCGAGGGGCTGTGGTCCTCGAAGCCGCCCTTGACGATCAGGGTCGGCGGCAGGCCATCACCATCAACGCTGACCCGGATCTTGGTGGAGGTGCCCAAAATCACGTCGACCACCTGCGCGTGCCGGACCGCACGGCCGGTTGCGGCGGACAGCCAGTCAGCGGTGATTTCTTCCGGGGTCAGGGGAAGAGGGTAGATCGCTCCTGCGGCACGGGACATGGCTTGCTCTCCTTGGTCCAGGCTTCGATCACCGTGCGCATCGCCGCCACCAGCGCCAGCGGCTGATCGATCATGATGTGGTGGTGGGCTGCGGGGATCTCGACGAACAGCGTATCGGCCCGCAGGGCGCTGCGCTGAAGCGCTTCGTCTGCGGGCGTTACGATGCTGGACATCTCGCCGCGCAGGAACGCTAGCCGACAGCGGGATTGCTGCACGTCAGCCCAGCCGTTGTCATATCCGAGCTTGCGGAAGAACTCCGGGTCGAAACGCCAGGTCCAGGTCCCGTCTGGCACTTGCTTCGCACCGGCCCGGGCTATTGCGTCCATGATATAGGGTTCGCCGGTGGGCTGGTCGGGCGACAGGCGGAAACGGGCGATTGTGTCGGCCTCGCTCGGGTAAACCCGGGCGCGGTAGGGGGGAGGCTGGCCAAGATCGACGTCGGGAACCACGAAGGAATCAACGAAGATCATTCCCCGCAGACGCTCGCCACCCTCATTGCCCGCCATCAGGGAGCCAGCCTTGCCGCCAAAGCTGTGGCACGCGACGATCGGTGCCAGATCGGCATCGTACAGCCCGCCAGCCTCCAACGCGACGCGGCCTTCCTCAGCCATCATGCTGACCGAGTAGGCATCGCGGTGCCCCGATCCGCCCATGCCCGAGAATGACAGCGAACAGACCCGGAAGTCGCGGGCAAGCAATGGCGCGATGGCGGCCCACCACTGCGCATGGGCCATCGACCCGTGCAGCAGCAGGATGCCGGGCTGGCCGCGCTCACCCCAGCACAGCAGTTCAAGATCGCAACCCGCGACCGGCACCTTCAGCCGCTCGAACGGCACTTCCTGCGCCTGCCGGAACCATTCAGGGGCAGGCGGGCGCTCGCCGTTGTAGCGGCCCAGCACGAGCGGGAGGTCACCCCAGCCCAGCGGGCGACCGTCGATGCTCAAGGTCAAGCGGTGACGATCCGGGCGGCGTGGAAGTCTAGGTCGCCGCCCAGCTTTTCCAGTGTCAGCAGGAAGCGGTAGTGGTGGCTAATGTCGTACTCGTCAGTCATGCCATAGCCGCCGTGCAACTGCACACCCTGACGCGAGACGAGCTGCCCGGCCTCGGCGATAGTGATCGCGGCCAGCGAAACCGCCTTGGCTCCCGCTGCGCCGCCCTGATCGACATTGGCGAGCGCCTGATACAGCGCCGAGCGCGACTGGTGGGTCGCCACGAACATATCGGCCATGATGTGCTGCAAAGCCTGGAACTTGCCGATCGGCTGGCCGAATTGCTGGCGTTCCTTGATGTAGGCCGAACAGATCCGCAGGATTTCCTCCATCGAGCCGACCGCCTGGGCCAGCCGGGCAAGCATCGCCCGCTCCAGCGCGTCGGCCAGCAGCGCGTCGGCTTCGGCTCCCGTTGCCAGCACGGCATCCTCGGCCACCGCCAAGGCATCGAACCGGAGGTCCGAGGCACGGCTGCCGTCGAGCAGCGGATAGGCGTCCGCCGTGATGCCGGGGGTGCCTGCGTCCACCAGCACCAGCGCAAGTCGGCCATCGGCAGCCTGCGCCGATACGATCAGATGAGTGGCCGAAGGCGCGTCCAGCGCAAGGAACTTCTGGCCGGACAACACGAGGCCCCCGCCGGTGCCAGCTGCCAGCGTCACGCTGCGGGGCGCGGTCATTGCGCCGCGCTCGCCCGGTTCACGATGCGCCAGCGCAATGCGCGCGGTCCCCGCCACCATCTGCTCCAGCAGGTCGGCCCGGGGTGTGGCCGCACCTGCCAGCAGGCCCGGCGCCAGCACGGCTGTGCTCACGAATGGCTGGTTCACGCACTTGGTGCCAAGCGCTGCGGCGAGCACCGCTACGTCGGCGATGGTTCCGCCAAGCCCGCCCGACTCCTCTGGGACCGCCAGCGCCAGCCAGCCCAGTTCCGCAAAGGTCGCCCAGGCGGCATCGTCGAGGCCAGTCGCGGTGGCGCGCAAGGACCGACGATGTTCCAGAGTGAAATGTTCGGCGATGAACCGCTCGGCGCTGTCGACCAGCATCCGTTGCAGATCGGAATAGTTGAAATCCATGTCTGGTCCTTCAGAGGTCGAACGCGAGCTTCGCGATGATGTTCTTCTGCACCTGCAGGGTCCCGCCGTAGATCGTGGCTGCCCGCATGATGAGCGCCCGCTGGTTCAGGTTCTCGCTCTCCTCGGGCCACAGGGGCGCAGGCTTGCGATCTTCCACCTCGAACGGGAACTCGCGCACCGACAAAGTGCCCAGCAGGTCGAGCTGCAACTCGCTGATCGCCTGTTGCAGCCGCGATCCGGCCACCTTCAGCACCGAGGCGACTGCCGTTTCGTTGTACTGGAATTGCTCTTCGGCCAGGGTTCGCAGGACTGACCATTCGAGCGCCGTCACTTCGGCCTCCAGCTGCGCCAGTCGGCCCCGGAACCGGGGGTGCTGGTCAAGTGGTTGCCCATCAATGCTGAGGCTGGCGGCCAGCGCGCGGGTTTGAGCCACGTCGCGCTTGTTGAAGTAGATGAACGAGCTGCTGGTCCGCTCATGATTGAGCAGGAACTTGGCATAGGACCAGCCTGCGCCTTCCTCGCCGATCAGGTTCTCGACCGGAACCTCGACATTGTCGAGGAACACCTCGCACAGCTCGGCCTCACCATTGATCTGGGTGATCCGGCGGACGGTGATGCCCGGACTTTTCATGTCGATCAGCAGGAACGAGATCCCGCGCTGGGGCTTTACTGTCGGATCGGTGCGGACGAGGAAAAAGCCCCATTCCGACATCCACGCGCAGCTCGTCCAGATCTTCTGGCCATTGACCACGTAGACATCGCTCTTGCGCACGGCCGCCGTGCGCAGGTTGGCAAGGTCCGAGCCGTTGCCCGGTTCGGAAAAGCCCTGCGCCCAATAGAAATCGCCGTTGACGATCCGCGGCAGGAAGCGCTGCTTCTGCTCCTCGGTGCCGAAAGTGTAGATGACCGGACCGCACATATGAGTGCCGCCCCAGCAGGTGTCGGGCGCATTGGCGCGGGTCAGCTCGTCCTGGAACACGAACAGTTGCATCGGCGACCAGCCCTGGCCGCCATGTTCCACCGGCCAGTGCGGCACCGACCAGCCGCGCTTGGCCAGGATGCGGGTCCAGCTGAGCGAATCGAACGGATCGCTTTGGTTGCCGCCGAAGCGACGCTGTTTTTCCTGAATTTCGGGCGGAAGGTCCTGCCTTACTGCCTCGCGAATCATCAGGCGGAAGTCCGCCAGATTGTCGTCTGATCCGAAGTCCATAACCTTGCACCTCATTGTTTCGGCGGCGAGCCTTGCTGCCAGTGCCCGGACTTGCCGGGCCACTTGAACTGCCATGCCACGAGTGGACAAGCGGGCAACAGCTTTGATCGCGATATCGGACTTACGATGGTGATGGGTTCGCCATCGTGCTTGCGATAGCCGCGTCTCGCGGTGTTGGCCTGTGCCCTTAACCGTGGGACATTTGCGTCGCGCCGCTGTGCAAGGCAAGCTGTCTTTATGGACGTTGGCGTACAAAAACGCTTAAAAAATCTATATAAAACAGGGAGATGAATATGGTTGATCGTCACCGGACCTTCCGTACTATGGTTCTCGCCGGGACCGCCGTGCTCGCCATGTCGGCGACCTCCGCATACGCCCAGCAGTCCGACCCGCAGTCCGTTTCCGAAACCGATGCCGCGCCGGACGGCGATATCGTCGTAACCGCTCGCCGCAAGGCCGAGCGCCTGCAGGATGTGCCCGTCGCCGTTACTGCCCTGTCGGGCGACACGCTGACCTCGCGGCGAATCGACAGTGCAGAATCGCTGCGCTTCGTAGCGCCTGCGCTTCAGGTTTCGCCGTCGAGCTTCGGGAAGGCCGTTCCAGGCTACACCATTCGCTCGCAGCGCTCGCTCGAAAGCCTGATCACGCAAGACCCGGCGGTCGGCATCTACTTCGCCGAGCAGGTTCAACAGCGTCCCCATGGCACCAATGCCGCGCTTTACGATCTCGCCTCGGTCGAAGTGCTGAAGGGCCCGCAGGGCACCCTGTTCGGCCGCAACACTACCGGCGG
>JBDUBN010000557.1:0-1898 GCA_040004085.1 Novosphingobium sp. | reverse complement strand
TTGAGGAAGTCGTCGTAGACCTTCTGGGTGCCGGCGCAGGTGATCTTGTCGTCCCCGCCTTCCTTGTCGGAGTAGCGCGAGATTGCCGGGTCGACATAGGGCTGCTTCCAGCCGCATTCGCAGTCCTCCTCCCAATGCATGGTTACCTCGTCGCCGGAGATGAACCCGCCCCAGTAGGTCTGCGCCAGCAGGTCGAAGAATCCGAAGCGCCCGGTCTGCGTCCCTTCGCGGGGCAGGGGCTTCATGTCGGCGTCAAACAGGACCGGTATCGTGAACGGCTGGAAATGGTAGTTGCCGTGGGCGCAGCGCGGTGTGATGCCCATGATCTCCGACATGCCATAGCACGTGCCCAGCCGCTCTATCCCGAAGAACTCTCGAACATAGGCTTCCCAGTCGGGCAGATCGTGCTTGAAGCCCTTGAGACCGCCGCCATAGAACGCGAAAGATCCGGCGCCGAATTCGGGTTTGATGCCGTTAGCCCGTCCGTCAAGCGCGGTCTTGAGCATGTCGCTGCCAAGGCCCGAAATCTTCACGCGTTTCCCGCGGTAGTCCTCAAACAGCTTGTTGAACCAGTCCTTGAGATCCTGCGGCCGGCGCTTGGCCAAGGCGATCATATCCTGACGTGCGGTGAGGAGTGCCGGATCGAGCCCGAGCTTGTCGAGTTCGCCGCGATCTTCCGCCGCCTGCATGCGCCCGGCAAGCGACATCAGGTCGGCCGACATGTGGGTCTGATAAAGCGTGTGGTAATGCTCGGCACCGCCTGCGGCGATGGTGTTGAACATCATGGGGACCTTGAGCGCGGTCTGGTGCCCGCCGCGATAGGACGGTGCAAAGGTTTCGACCGGGTCGGTATAAGGATCGACCCCCGTGGTGGCGTGCAGCATCGCCAGGTACACGCGCTCCCACGTCGGATATTCCGTCCGCGAGCGCGGCACGAAGCTCAGCTTGCCGGTCGTGCCCGATGAGGTGGTGACCAGCATGCCGAAGTCGTCCAGCCGGTCGAGCCAGCCTTCGATCGTCGTCAGCCCGGTCAGGTCCATTGCGCTGAGGTCATGGGTAGTCAGGCGGCCCAGCCAGGCATGGAGCTTGGGAATATTGCGCGTTTCGATCAGCGACAGCGGATAGTTCTTGAAGACGCGGTGATCGAACAACAGCGGCAGGGCGTCCTCGATGCTGTCGATGCTGAGGATGCCCTCCTTCGAGGCAAGCTTGTCCAGGGCTGGGATCGAGCCGCTCAGGCGTTCGAACCGGAGCCTGAGCGCTTGCGTCTGCGCCTCGACGCAATCGCGCCAGCTCATCGCGTACAGGTTTTCGAAGCCGAGTTCGGGCCAGCGCTCGGGCTCGGACGGATCGAGCACAACCTTTGTCGCTACCGCAGCCTCGCCCATTTTTCATCTCCATGTCTGGATGTTGGTCACCTTATTAGCACATGAATCGTGAGCATGTCCATCCAAGCCACAAGTTCAGCTAAACTTGTCGAGCAGCAGGTCCAGCAGCGCGCGAACCTCATCGTGGCCCTCGGTCATACCGAGCGCAGCCTCACGGGCCATGACCAGCGAAGTGCAGTGGAGGATGAAGGCAAGAGCCATCGGGCTTGCGGGCGAGAGGTCGATTTCGCGGGCAGTGGCATCGCTGGCGATGGTTTCGGACTGCAACCTGCGCGCCTCCGAGAGGAAACGAACATAGATTTCGCGGACATTGTCATCGTGGCTGGCCAACGAGACGAAGGCGAAACCCATCCGTGCATCCACACCCTCATTCAGGTCTTTCCACAGGGCTGCGACCGGATCCTTCGAGCGGGCATCCTCCTGATAGCGCGCGAGGCCTCTCGCGGTACGGCGCTGGAAGGTGGCGATCAGAAGATCGTCCATCGATTCGTAGTAATAGTACACCAAGCC
>JBDUBN010000556.1:0-1905 GCA_040004085.1 Novosphingobium sp. | reverse complement strand
CGCTTGACCGGTCCGATCACCGGCATCGAATCCGGCGTCACGTCGATCATCCCGCCCCATTGCTGGGCGACCCTGGCCTTGGCGAAGATCGGCCAGGCAGCGATCAGGTTGCGCATCGCCTCGTCGTTTAGGCTTTGCTCAACAGGCGGATCCATGGTCCGCACCTTTTCGAATGGAGATTCCTGATGTGCTTTCCAACGGCGCGGCAGCGCGAGATCGGCAAAGAACTCCCTGCCGATTGATACCCGCAGGTTCTTCCACTGGGCGATCAGAGTGGGCAGGTAATCGAGGCCGATGAGCAGGTGGTCCAGCGTCAGCGGCGCGAACAGCGCGCCGCGCTGGGTAATCGTGTAGCCGCCGTCGAGCCTCTTGCGGAACGAAAAGTCCGCTCCGCCCACAGCGCAGTCGGTTGGCCCTTCCATCGGCTCGGTCCGCAACACGGCGGCGACCAGCGGCAGGGTCAGCAGGGTAATGCCGTGGTTGGCGAGAAACCGCCGCGACCAGACACCGCCTGCCAGCACAACCTGCTGACAGCGAATTTCGCCTTGTTCGGTGATCACCCCGGTCACGGCACCGCCGGTCGTTTCTAACGTCCGCACCGCGCAATTTTCAATGATCACCGCGCCCTTGGCCATCGCCGCCCTGGCAATCGCACTGTTGGCCTGTGTCGGTTCGGCGCGGCCATCGGAAGGGGTAACAAGCCCGCCCGCCCACGTGCCAGTGCTGCCAGGAAACATCTCCGCGATCTGTGACCCGCTAATAAGGCGCGAATCAACGCCCGATCCCTTGACCGTTTCCAGCCAACCTTCGTGAACGGCGAGTTCCTCCTTAGTGCGCGAGACATAGGCGATCCCGGCCTGGCGAAACCCGCAATCGTCGCCCACCCTTTGCGGCATCTGCAACCACAGTCGTTCGGCCGCCTGGGCCATCGGCAGGTCGCTGGGCGGGCGCATGACCTTGCGCACCCAGCCAAGGTTGCGCGACGATTGCTCAGCCGCGATCCGGCCTTTTTCGATTACCGTCACCGGCACGCCGCGCTCGGCCAGGCAAAGCGCTGTGGACAGCCCAACTATGCCGCCACCGATGACTACCACGGTGGTTTCCTTGGGTAGCACGCCCGATGTTTCGACAGGAACGATCTGCGGGGCCATGTTGACAGGGCTTTGGGTCACAGCGAGATCAGCAGTTCCTCGACCTGCGCCTTCGACACACCGCGGATCGCGGTCACATCGATTTCCACCTTGTACTGGGTCGACCCAAGCGGCGGGCAGGTCATCGTCATGGTCGGGTTGATGCCGCGCATGCGGTTGCCGTATGTTTCCATAATCGTTTCGACGTGTTCGGGAAACTGGACGTATATCCGTGCCGAGACGATATCCTCCAGCACCGCGTCAACGGATGCCAGCGCGGCAGCAATGTTGTCTAGCACCTGATTGGTCTGTTCGGCCAAGTCCTCTGGAATCAGTTTGGTACGCGGATTGCGCCCAGCGGTGTTGGACACGAAAATGAGGTCATCCACCGCGACCAGCCGCGAATAGGACCCATGTTCCTCGAACTTGTTTCCGGTTTTGACCTTAACGACTTTGGGCATGAGGCCTCGCAATGTGAATGAGAATAGAAGGAGTAATGCAGCTATTTGAGAGCCGGTTCTTCCCAGAGGTTGAGTTTGACGCCGATGCCCTTGGCCACAGCATTGCGGTAGATCATCGTGCCCCAGGCCACGTCTTCCACGGCCATGCCGCCGACCGAAAGGATGATGATCTCATCGTCGTTCTGTCGCCCAGGCGTTTCACCCGAGACGATCGCGCCAAGGTCTTCCAGCGCCGAACGGGGCAGCCTGCCTTGTTCGACCAGGTCGAAGTAGCGCACCCCGACCGCAGGCACATGGTTGTGGCGCGGGGCGGG